>CALXSV010000118.1 GCA_944391235.1 uncultured Clostridia bacterium
GTGTGGCATAGAGCACCTTTAGGCGCCGACCCTTATCCGTAGGCGGCGAATTGAGCGCCACAGCCTCGCGCAGCACCTCATTGAGCTGGGCAGTGGGAATGCGGCGGCTGCACTGCTCGGAAATGAAATCTACCAAAGGCAGAATGCGGTCGCAACGCTGGCCGGTTTTAGCCGAGACAAAAAGGGTGAGCGCATAGCTGGCAAAGCCCAGTTCCGCACGGATATCCTCCTCAAAGCGCTTCATGGTGTTGGTTTCCTTTTCCGGCAAATCCCACTTGTTAATTACAATCAGCAGGCCCTTGCCCGCCTCATGCGCATAGCCGGCAATATGCTTGTCATATTCGATGATGCCGGCAGTGGCGTCAATCACCAGAACGCACACATCCGAGCGGTCAATGGCATTGAGCGCCCGGCTTACGCTGTACTGCTCTGCGGGCTCGTTGATGCGCGCCTTGCGCCGCATCCCGGCAGTATCGATAATCATATACTGCTTATCGCCCCGCGTCAGCACCGTATCAATGGCGTCGCGCGTCGTACCCGGCATATCCGCTACAATCACTCGCTCCTGTCCCAGCAGACGGTTGACCAGCGAGCTTTTGCCCACATTGGGCCGACCAATCAGCGCCAGCTTAACCATATCGCCCTCATCCTCGTACTCTGCGGCAGGAGGCAGCGTTTCCACCACCGCGTCCAGCAGATCGCCCAGATTGAGAGCCTGCACCGCGGAGACGGGAATGGGCTCGCCCAAAGCCAGCGCATAGAAATCATAGACCTGCATCATCTTTTCTTCATTGGAAAAGTCATCCGCCTTGTTCACTGCCACGACGACAGGCTTACCACTGCGGCGCAGCAGCTCGGCTACATCCTCGTCATCCGCAGTCAGGCCAGCGGACAAATCCACCACCAGGATGATGCACTGCGCCTCTTCGATGGCTAGCTCAGCCTGCTGCTTTACTTTACCGTAAATCAGGCCCTCCGCCGTATTGAACTTAATGCCGCCGGTATCAATCAGGGTAAATTGCCGATCCAGCCACTCTGCATCGCGGTACAAGCGGTCGCGCGTGATGCCGGGCGTATCCTCGACAATTGCATGGCGCGCGCCGATAATGCGGTTAAACAAAGTAGATTTACCGACATTTTCCCGGCCAACGATAGCCACTATAGGTTTGCTCATACAATCTCCTTTACTTTCTCTTCCTGCCACCGCGGATCTCAGCCGTAAATTGAGCACAGCAACGCTGCAGGATTGGGCTCGGAAATGCGCACTTCCGTCTGGAGCTTTTGCGCCAGCTCGTCCACACGCATGTCGTCAAGAAAAATATCCGCGTCAAATTTCAGCATATTCGAAGGAATATGAATCCTATCATATTTGCCCACCGGCACAGCTGCCACAATATCGCTGCCCGTAACCAGGCCGGTTACCGTAACCTGGCCGCCAAACCAGCGGCTGGGTACCACCACCAGCTCAATATCTACACCGCGGCGCTGCAATTCCTCACATACGGGGCGAATCACCACTGAGCCGCTTTTACCGCTGATTAAGGCCAGCTTGCCAGCGGGCGGCTCAGCAGGCAGTCCCTGCTTCAATTCCTCCCACTGTGATAAGAACAGAGCGGCCATACCGACGCCATCCTCAATTTGACCGAACTGACCATAGGCAGAGGCTGGAGGAAAGGCACGCTGGGCCAGCAAATACAGCTCATCCGCAGCATAGACAAAATTATCGCCCAGCTGCGCATAGTATAGCCGCTGCCGCGCTTCCACATTCTCAACAACAGCAGCAGCCTCAGCCTGCGTAAAGGGGCGCAACTCCGCATGCTTCTGATACCCGGTCAGGCCCACCGGCACAATAGCCACACTTTCCACACCCGGGTGTCCCGACCGCGCAGCCAAATTATACAGTGCATCCAGCGTGTCATCCAGCGCCTGCCCATCGTTCAGGCCAGGGCAAAGCACAATCTGCGCGTGAATGGAGCAGCCCAGTGCAATCAGGCGTTGCAGGGTGAGCAAAATTTCCGCCGGCTTTTTGCGCCCCAGCAGACGCTGGCGCAGCAGCGGGTCAATGCAATGCACAGACACATAGAGCGGAGAAAGACGCTGCTCGGCAATGCGCTGAAAATCGGCCTCGCGCAGGTTGGTGCAGGTAATATAATTGCCCTCCAGAAAGCTCATGCGGTAATCGTCGTCCTTAACCAACAGAGAGGGGCGCGGATTCGGCGGCAGCTGGTCAATAAAGCAGAACAGGCAGCGGTTTGCGCAGCGGCGAATCCCGTCAAACACATTGGCGGAAAAGGACAGGCCCAAATCCTCGTCCTCATATTTTTCCACCTCGCACTCCCAGATTTCTCCATCTGCCTTGCGCACAGTCAACTGCATATATTCTTCATCACTATGGAAGTTATAATCAATTAAATCACGCAGGGGCTCGCCATTGATGGACAGCAGCTCGTCACCCGGCTCCAGGCCCAGCTCCTCGGCAATGCTATCGGGCAAAACCACAGAAATTATACCGCCCATGAATTCTCCTTCTGGACAAAATCCGCAGATACTGCTATCATTATCCTCTATAACTGGAAAATAGTCAAGCCAGACAAAGAAAAAAGCCCTGTATACACAGGACTTTTTTCTTGCCTATGAGTGGTGCCGGAGACGAGGGTCGAACTCGTATGATCTTGCGATCAACGGATTTTAAGTCCGTCGCGTCTGCCTATTCCGCCACTCCGGCAGGGTTTGGAGGCGCCACCCAGATTTGAACTGGGGGATAAAGGATTTGCAGTCCTCTGCCTTACCACTTGGCTATGGCGCCATGACGCTATTTATTTTAGCATAAGGGAGCTTAAAAAGCAAGCAATTTTTTTGCCGCTGGGAAAATAATCCTCCCCCAGAAATCGTGGCGCGTAGCCATGTTGCGACAAGGTTTTCATGCATGGGTTGTAAAAATATTCTCCACTTTTCACACGACATGCGCATCTGCCTCTGACAGTGCAGCTTATGAAAACAGGCGACATTTTCTGACAGCACGGGCGGGAAAAAAGGTACCACCCTGTAGTGGGAAAACATTCCTTTTGACGAAAAAAAACACAGTTTAACAAAATTTTTATACCATAATTGTCCACAGTCGCTCTGTTTATTTCCACAAAGCCTTATGCAGGTAATTTATTACAAACACAACATTTTTATCCCCATTCATCCACAAGTTATCCACATATTTCATGCATATAGATGAAAAAATATACAGGGTTTATTCGTACCCTGTATATTCGCAGATAAACGATATTTTTCACCGCATTTTTCGACAGACAGAACAATCTGTCTATTGCTCGGAAGCGTCCTTTTCCGGTTGCTTTGCGCCTTCCGGACCGGCCCACAAACGCTCCAGATCATAGTAGGCGCGCTCCTCATCCTGAAAAATGTGCACAACCACCACGCCCAAATCAAGAAGAATCCACCGGGCCTCGCTGTATCCCTCAATGCGCAAGGGCGGTGTTCCTGCCTCCTTCATAGCCAGTTCAATGGCGTCGCTGATGCTCTGCGCCTGGCGGTTGCTGCCCGCGGTCACAATCAAAAAGTAATCGCTAATCAGCGTTTTTCCTTCCAACGGAATGACGCTGATATCGCGGGCTTTTTTCTCCTCTGCCAGCTTACGGCACTGCTCCAGAATCTCCTGTGCGCTTCTGCTTTCGCTCATATGCTGCCTCCATTTCGTTTTTTGTGCCACTTTATCGCGGAATACCGCAAGTATCTTCTCTGTATCCGGGTGCGGCTGCTGTCCGCGCTGTGCCAAATAATCTATGGTGCTCTCCATGGCATAAACCATGGCCATATCCAGATCCATCATACTTAGGGCGCGTAACTTGGCCAACCCCGGCCAATTGGGACGTCCCGGCTCAATCATATCCGAAAGATAAATGATTTTGGCCACCTCATCCATCTGCGGATTGGCAACCGTGTGATAGCGAATGGCGTCCAGCATCTGCTGATTATCGCAGCCATAATCCTGCTCCAGTATAGCTGCGGCCAAGGGGCCGTGCAACAACATGGGGTTGGCGCGCGCACCCGCATCAATAGGAAGGTGGTATTCCTGCGCTTTAGCCAGCATCTGGTCGTCCGGTAGATAGTGCATCATATCATGCAGCAGACCTGCGTCAAAAGCGGTATGCTCATCAACCCCCCAGTGGTAGGCCAGGGTGGCAGCGGTCTCAGCCACGGCAAAGCAATGCCGGTAACGGCTGGTAGACAGGGTTTCCATCATGATGTCTTCCAGTTTTTCCACAGTTTCAATATCCAAAAATGTCATTGCCTTACATACAGTCCTTCTTTTATAATGTAGTTTTCCACAGTTT
The DNA here is from genome assembly GCA_944391235.1 of uncultured Clostridia bacterium. GTDB lineage: Bacteria > Bacillota > Dehalobacteriia > UBA4068 > UBA4068 > CALXSV01. The sequence goes on from CALXSV010000118.1 coordinate 4,344, forward strand.
CCGGTAGCAGATAGCGGATGCTTACGCCCTGCGCCACCCGGCGGCGAATGTCCGTGGAGGAAATCGCCAATGCCGGCACATCAAAGGAATGAATACGCTGCCGCCAAGCCTCGGGCAGCCGGTTTAAGCCCTGCAAATCAAAGCCCGGACGGGTTGCAGCGATAAAGCTGGCCAGCTGAAACAACTCGTCCGCCTGATACCACCCGGCAATCTCCAAAATGGCGTCCGCACCGGTAATAAAGAAAATTTCCGTATCCGGCCCGTATTGCTCGGCAAAGCTGCGAATGGTATCAATGGCATAAGAATAGCCTTCACGATCCACCTCAATACGGGAAAGACTAAAATGTGGATTGGTAATAATAGCCAGCAGGGTCATCATGGCGCGGTGCTCTGGACTACAGGGCTGGCTGCGCGACTTATGCGGCGGCCGTCCTGAAGGCACAAACACCACTTCATCCAGCGCAAAGCAATCCCGCGCCGCCTCGGCGGTGACCAAATGCCCATAGTGAATGGGATCGAAGGTGCCGCCCATAATACCCAGCCGTCTGCCTTGTTGCTCTACCATACATCCTCCCTTGCCTGCAAGTCCATCAGCCGCAGAACAGTTCCGTACAGTTTACTCCACATAATCAAATTCGTTACCAGCAATATTCACTGTATCGCCAGGCTGCACGCCAGCCTCCAGCAGGGCGTCTTCCAGGCCCATCTGTACAAAGATGCGCTGCATGCGCAGTACAGCGTCGTCGTTTTCCAAATCCGTCATGCTAACCAGCTTTTCCACGCGGCGGCCGCCGACCTGCCATATGCCATCTGCATCCCGGCTGATCACAAAGGGCGCCTCCTCGCGTACCACAGTGCGGCGCACCTGCTCGGCCACAGGCTGCTGGATGGGCAGCGGCGGCGTCTCATCCACCAGCTGCTTAACGCGCCACAGCAGAGGTTGCACACCCTCTCCGGTTAAAGCAGAAATGGGAAAAATTTCGTATTTTTCTCCCAAAGCTTCTCTTAATTCGGCAAGATTCTCTGCGGCACCGGGCATATCCTGCTTATTGGCCGCAATCACCATCGGCCGCTTCAGAAAATCCTCCTTATAGAGCGCCAACTCGTCGTTAATCAGTTGAAAGCTTTCCAGCGGCGGCCGCGCTGCCAGCTCGCTCATATCCAGCACATGCACCAGCACGCGGTTACGCTCAGCATGACGCAAAAAGCGGTGTCCCAGGCCTACGCCAGAGGCAGCGCCCTCTATCAGACCCGGTAAATCCGCCATAACAAAACTGTTTTCCTCATCCAGGCGCACCACGCCCAGCCCCGGCTCCAGCGTGGTAAAGGGGTAATTGGCAATTTTTGGGCGCGCAGCTGTAGTACGGGCCAACAAGGTTGATTTGCCAGCGTTGGGCAGGCCAATCAGCCCAACATCCGCCATCAGCTTGAGCTCCAGTACAATGTAAAGCTCTTCACCAGGCTCACCCTTTTCCGCATAGGCCGGCCCCTTGTTATTGCTATTGGCAAAGCGGCAGTTGCCGCGGCCTCCGCGGCCACCCTTGGCTGCCAAAAAGCGCTGCCCCTGCTCAAAAATATCGGTAAGAATATTGCCCTCTGCATCGCGCACCACCGTACCCAGCGGCACCTTGAGAATCAGATCGCTGCCGCTGGCCCCGGTCATGCTTTTATTTTCGCCATTGCGGCCACGCTCCGCTTTATAGTGGCGTTTATATTTAAAATCTGCCAGCGTGGACAAGGATTGCTCGCCCACGAGAATAACGCTGCCGCCGTGACCGCCATCACCGCCTGCCGGACCGCCCAGGGGAACAAATTTTTCCCGACGGTAAGCCACCATGCCGTCGCCGCCATCGCCACCCTTGATATAAATTTTTGCATAATCAATAAACACTCTGTTACCTCAAGCTATCTTTCCTGCCGCTTTTGCCAAACAAAAGCAGCATAAGGGGAAAAGCGTAAAATTCAACATTTTTATTATAACCGCAAATGCGCAATGCAGTCAATCAACAAACAAAAATGCGCGTGGATTACAAGCGAATAAAATACGGCTGCATAGTTAAGCTACCTTAAATATAAGAAAAAAAAAGATGACAAAACAGCTGTACTCTGGTATAGTAAATACTGAATATAAATTTGTAACCATAACAGTGGCCGGAGGATAACATGACTGACTCTATCCAAGTACAGGAACAGCTGATTCAGGACCTGGGTGCACGCGTGCGCGAAGTGGACGCTGCCATTAGCGGAAAAAACCAGCTGGTAAAGGAAATTGAACTTTCCCTGCTGGAACAGCAGCAAAAGCACAGCGCT
>CALXSV010000119.1 GCA_944391235.1 uncultured Clostridia bacterium
TTATCTTCCGGCAATTTCCTTTTCCGGCAAACCCAGCGCATAGACCTCGCGCTGTGGTAGGCCATACTTGTGCGCCAGCGTACGGGCCGCCTGCTTACGCGGCTGACCAGCAGCTAGCAGCTGCTCCAGCTCCGCCTGTACAGTGCTTAGCGCTACGGCAGGACTTTCCGGAGGCGGCGCACCCTGCACAATCAAGGTAAATTCACCGCGCGGCGCTGTCTGCTGATAATAGGCCAAAAGCTCACCCAATGTGCCGCGCCGCTTTTCTTCGTGCAGCTTGGTTAACTCCCGGCAAGCCGCAGCTTGGCGCTGTTCGCCAAAGGCTTCGGTCAAATCCTGCAAGGTGGCCAGCAGCCGGTGCGGTGCCTCATAAAATACCATGACCCGCTGCTCGCTGGCCAACTCCTGTACTCTGCGGCGACGCTCAGAGCGGCCCCGCGGTAAAAAACCCTCAAAACAGAAGGGCCCCTTCTCCAGCCCGCTGGCAGTCAACGCGGTCAGCAGCGCGCTGGCGCCTGGTATGGCAATGACTTCTATACCATGGGCAATGGCCGCGCGGCAAATATCCGCGCCTGGGTCGGAAAGCCCCGGCGTACCCGCATCGCAAACCAGCGCCACCTGCTGCCCGTCCAACAGGGCATCGAGCAAAACGGCCTCGCGCAGTTGCTTATTTTGCTCATAATAGCTAATCAATGGCTTTTTAATGGCAAAATGGTTCAGCAGCCGGCGGCTGACTCGCGTATCCTCTGCGGCAATCAAATCGACCTCACCCAGAATACGCAGCGCGCGCGCTGTAATATCCTCCAAATTACCAATTGGTGTCGCCACCAGATAAAGTACGCCCGCCATATATCCTCTCCATCTCCCTGCTATAACATCCCTGCTGCGCATAAACCAGCAAAGGCGGTAGCACCAGTGTGTCGCCGCGTCCGCCCTTACGTGCCTCCAGCAAAAGTAGATTTGCCGGCTGTTCGGCAAAGGGCTGTACCATACGCAGGCGCTGCACATGCAGCTGCCGCTGCTCCAGTTGGCCAATTAGCTCTGCGGTACGCACAGCCCGGTGTACCAGAAACAAACGACCGCCTGGCTTTAATACCTGCTCCGCACTGTCAAGCAACACCGCCAGCGGGCAGTACAGCTCGCTGCGAGCCGCCGCATATAAAGCATTGTCGTTGAGCCGCCCGCTGCCGACTTTAAAATACGGCGGATTGCTAAGCACCACGTCAAAGCTAGCCCGGCCAAACAGCTGCGCGGCGGCAGCAATATCGCCTTCCACAATACCAATCCGCTTGCCCAGGTCGTTCAAATCCACGCTGCGCCGCGCCATATCCGCCATCTGCGGCATCAGCTCCAGCCCCACAAAACAGCAATCCAGCTGCTTTGCCGACAGCAGCAAAGGAAGCACAGCCGTACCCGTGCCCATATCCAAGACCCGTTCGCCTGCGCGCAGTATGCAAAAATCCGCCAGCAAAACAGCGTCAATAGCAAAACGGGGCGCAGTCGTGGATTGAATCAACCGCCTGCCCCCATGGATTAAATCATCTATACGTTCATCAGCGCGCAATGCTACATGCTTCATTCCTTATTCCCTTTGTGATGCAAAAAATTCAGGCAGAACAGACAGTCATCCTCCCGCTGATGACCAAAATCAGCCGGACAAATGTGATAACCCTCGTCATACAAATCCGACAGCATATCAAAACCAGAGGGTTGTGCGTCCTCCTTACTCAGCAAACGGCGCTGCAGAGAAACATTCTGGTTTTCCTGCTCGTTTATACGCTGCGCCAGCTCTTGTCCCTCTTCCAGCAAAGCCTGCATACGAGCCTGCCATTCCAGAAAATCGCTGTACAAAGTCATTGCTCAATCCTCGTCTTCGATCAGCTTTTCATCGTCTTCCGGTGGAATTACATAAACCGGCCTCTTTTTTGCGCAGGGGCAGTCGTCATAATTTTCAAATTTCAGGCAGCACATCAAACGCCCGCACACACCAGATATCTTAGCCGGATTGAGCGAAAGATTCTGCTTTTTCGCCATCTTAATCGATACGGGCTGAAAATCGCCCAGCACGCTGTGACAGCAGAGTACGCGCCCACAGGTGCCAATGCCGCCCACTACCTTCGCTTGGTCGCGCACGCCAATCTGCCGCAATTCAATGCGGGTGCGGAACACAGAGGCCAAATCCTTAACCAGTTCACGGAAATCCACTCGGCCCTCGGCCACAAAATAGAAAATAATTTTGCTCACATCAAAAGTATAGCTGACCTCTACCAGATGGATAGGTAGCTTATGCAGCGCAATTTTTTCCTCGCAAATACGAAAAGCCTCTTTCTCTGCCTCCTTGTTTTCTGCCTGACGGCGGTTGTCCTCATCCGTGGCCTTGCGCAGCACATCCTTTAAGGGACTAACCAGCTCGTCTTCCGGCACGTCCTTGGGTCCCAACACAACCTCACCATATTCCAGACCGCGGGCTGTTTCTACAATAACATTATCATGCACCTTTAATTCCAGCTCTTGAGGTGCAAAATAATAGATTTTGCCATTTTTTTTAAAACGAACTCCCACAATGGTTGCCATAAAATCCTCCTCAGCCGCCTTGGACAGTACGGCCTGTCTATCCATCTATTATACTATAAACTGCCTGCAAAGGCAAATCATCTCTGCGAGTTCTGCCACAGACGCAGATACACCACATCCGCCAGCAGCTTCTGGTTTACATTCTTATCCATCATTTCCAGACAGCTTTCCAGCATATTGGCAGAGCGCAAAGCCGCAGCCTGACCCATGGGCAGCTCAATTTCAGCGCGTACCGCCGCATGCAAAATTTTCAACAGGCACAGAAAAAAGAGTACCTGCCCTTCTCTATCTTTCTCAAAATCACGTGCTTTAATCAACACCTGATAGATAGCCAGCCTGGGCAAATCCTGCAAAAAGTCCTCGGCCGCATGCAACATATCTGGAGAAAGCTGCGGCTCCAGTCCCCAATCCGTACCCAGCATAAACAGCTGACAGCGCGAAATAATGGTGGGTAGCAAAGCATCCGGCTGTGCGCACAGCAAAATCAGCGTGGTATCCGCCGCCGGCTCCTCCAGCAGCTTAAGCAGCGTGTTGGCCGCTTCTTCGGTAATTTTATCCGCGGCGCGGATAATAAAGATTTTGCCTACGCCCATACTGGCACTTAGTCCGGCCTCCATAACGAGACGCCGCATGCTATCCGCACGGTGCACCCCATTTACCGGGTCAACAAAACGGCAATCCGGATGGCTTGCGGCAGATACATGCCGGCAGGATGCACAGTGCCAGCAGACATGGCCGCTGATTGGTCTGCTCGGGCATAATAAAGCGGCAGCAAAGCACAGCGCCTGTTCTTCCGCATTGCGCCCGCAAAAAATATAAGCATGCGAAACCTGTCCCCGGCAAATCTGCGTACATAGGCGTTTTTCCAAAGCAGCAAAATCGCTCATAAAAACCTCACTTTAAGCGCTCTGTCAGGGTGTCCATAATCTGTTGCTGTACCTCAGGAATACTACGTGCAGCGTCAATGAGAACAAACCGCTGGCTGTCCTGGGCCGCTAACTGGCGGTAGGCAGCGGCAGTACGTGCAAAAAAGGCCGTATCCTCTTGCTCCAAACGGTCGCGCCGCCCACGCAAGCGTCCCAGCGCTTCTTCCACTGGCAAATCCAACAAAAAGGTTATGTCCGGCATCAAATTGTCAATGGCAAACAGGTTAATCGCCCGTATCTGCTCGATGGCAATGCCACGTCCACTGCCCTGATAAGCAAAGCTGGAATCAATGTAGCGGTCGCAGAGTACAATTTTACCCTCCTGCAAAGCCGGACGAATCACCTGCGACACATGCAGAGCGCGGTCCGCTGCATAAAGCAGGGCCTCTGTGCGCTCGTCCATGGAGCCGTAGGCACTGCCTAAAATAAGCTGACGCAACTGGCGACCCATTTTGGTACCGCCCGGCTCACGGGTGGTAAAGACACGTCGCCCCTGCTGGCGCAGCTGCCCGGCTATCTTATATATCATCAGAGATTTTCCACTGCCATCAAGACCTTCAAATGTAATAAACAAAGCATTCACCATCCGTTTTGTTTTGCGCCTCAACATGTATATCTTCGCCAGACAAGGGCATTTTCCTTTTCCCTGGCAGCTTGCGGGCTGAGCGATATGGCGGCTTAGACATGCGGCTGCGCCTGGCTGCCGTGAAGCAGCAGCTCCCGCAAAGCGCAAATGGCCGCGGCATCCCATCGCTGTAGGCAAAGCAGCGGTGCAATCCCAGCCTGCAGCCAGTCCTCCGTGCGGCTCCGGTTATAAGCTACAAAGGAAAGACCGGCTGCGGATGCAGCCTGCGCATCAATCTGGCTATCGCCCACCGTCACAACGCACTGCGGGGCAAT
>CALXSV010000120.1 GCA_944391235.1 uncultured Clostridia bacterium
CAGACATCTGTCATCAAAGACCACATCAGAGAATTCCATGGAGCAACCGCACCTGCATCAATCGTAAGCGATTCATCCGGCACGAGGGAGGCTTTATTAACCGTACGGATAATGCCGGTGCCGCCGCAGCGCTGGCAGGCCCCCTGACTGTTGAAGGCAAGCTCTTCCGCAGAGGGCGCATAAAAATGCGCTCCGCATTCCGCACAGATTAGTTCTTTTTCCGCAGCAACGGAAAGCGTTGGTTGATGATAATGTCCGTTGGGGCAGCGATGCTCGGCTAAGCGGGAAAACATCAGCCGGAGATTGTTTAGCAGCTCGGTTCCTGTGCCGAAGGTAGAACGGATGCCCGGCACCCCTGGTCTCTGACGCAGAGCAAGGGCAGCCGGTACATACAGAACCTCATCTACCTGCGCCTTTTCTGCTTGCGTCATACGACGTCTGGTATAGGTAGACAGTGCGTCTAAGTAACGGCGAGACCCTTCTGCGTATAGTACACCCAAGGCAAGCGAGGATTTTCCGGAGCCGGATACGCCGGCTATAGCAACAATCTTATGCAAGGGAATATCTACATCAATATTTTTTAAATTATGCACCCGGGCACCGCGAATCAGAATTTTGTCCGGTGTTTTTGTTTGTTTGGTCATACCAACAACCCTTTAACAAGCTTTGCCTTTTGATTTATAATGCAGGCAACGCGATTATAAATTTTTTTATTGATGACAACCGTGGTTTCCACAATGGTGCCCACCGTGTTCCTGTTCTCCACAGGCATGTGCTCCGTTACCGTGTTCGTGATCATGATGGGTACAATGAGCATCCGGGTTATAATCAAGCTTACCTGCCAATAGCGCTTCTACCGCATCGTCTGCATTTCCCTGTACCCCAGCATATAATTTAATTCCCAACTCTGCAAGTGCGGTTTGCGCACCGCCGCCTATCCCACCACAAATTAGGGTGTCAACTTGATTGTTATGAAGCAGAGTGGCAAGCAGACCATGGCCCTGTCCATTTGTACTTACAACTTCAGAGCGCAAAACCTTGCCATCCTCAATATCATAAAATTTGAAAGCTTGCGTATGCCCAAAATGTTGAAAAACCTGCCCGTTTTCATAAGTTACTGCAATCTTCATCTGATTTTCTCCTTTTTTATTTTGTAATTTTATTTGGCTTTTTTCGCATAACCTTCCGCAATTGACATTATCTTGACCAGAGCACACCTGATAATTGCCCCCGGAAATAATCATGCGTTTTCCATTTACTATGGCATCGGCGATTTTAAACCTGGCGGATTCGTAAATGTCCGTTACGGTTGTTCTTGAAACCTCCATTGCAGCACTGCACTGTCCGTGTGTTAAATGCAGAAGGTCCACAAGACGAATCACCTCATATTCATCTACCGATAGCATGATTTCTTCTGAATAATCTTCGTCCGGAGAAAAGCATTGATACCATGGCTCCCTGCATACTCTTCTACATTTTACTGGTCTGGACATTGATTATGCTCCTGTTATTGACATATGTCATTTATTATTTTCAGTATATAACTTTTTTTTCATAAGTCAATGCTTTTTCTGATATATGTCAGAAACTTTTTAACTTTTATTCTTATTTTCGAAATTAAGGATTACACTTATCATAATAAAAAAGCTCTGGCAAAATCGATCCAGGCATTCATTTTGGTTGTATTTGTCCGAAAGAAGCCGTAAAAAGCCTAACCTTCAGGGCATTATTCTTTCAATCTGCGCAAAAAAGAAACCGCAATATTGATACCATGTATCGAAATTGCGGTTTCATGATGGTATGCCCGATAGGGATCGAACCTACGCTTTCGGCTCCGGAGGCCGACGCTCTATCCACTGAGCTACGGGCACATGGACAGTAATAAGTTTACCTGAATTTAGCGCAGAAGTCAAATAAATTTTCCAACAGAAACTACAAAAATAAATACGATTATACTTATATTTATTAACTATTTCTTTAATCCTATATTGCGGTAGAGAAGTTTTTATGATATTCTTATAAACACGCTTAAAAATAAGATTATTGTGCTTTAACTCTTTTATTTGGAGGTATTTGGATGTCGAGAGAGAGCGAACGCCAGAAACTTGCTCTGATGCGCGAAGAGGTCATGCTGTCTGGTGGTAAATCTAAAACAGATCCGCATCATAGCGGCAAAATGACGGCACGCGAACGCCTTGGTGCTCTGCTTGATGCAGATAGCTTTGTGGAGCTTGATCAATTTGTGACGCATCGCAGTATAAATCCTGGCATGGTGCATACCAAAGCGCCGGGAGAAGGCGTAGTTACAGGCCATGGCACGATTGACGGCCGGCTGGTATATGTTTTTTCACAGGATGCAAGCGTTCTGGGCGGCTCTATGGGCGAAATGCAAGCGGCAAAAATTTGTAAGGTCATGGATTTGGCTGTTCAGGCAGGCGCACCGCTAATTGGTCTGCATGATAGCGCAGGCGCGCGTATTGAGGAGGCGCTGGACGCCTTGAACGGATACGGAGAAATTTTTCGCCGCGCAGCTTTGGCTTCCGGGGTGATTCCGCAAATCAATGTCATTCTTGGTTCTTGCGCGGGAAGTGCTGTTTTTGCGCCTGCTCTTGGTGATTTTATTTTCATGGTAGAAAAGTCTTCTATGTTCTTGCACGGCCCGCAGCTGACCAAAGCAGCGGCCGGCCGCGATATTTCCAGCGAGGAGCTGGGCGGCGCTATGTCCTGTAATAGCACGGGCAACGCGCATTTTTACGCCGCTGACGAGACGGAAGCACTGGCGCAGGTGAGACGACTGTTCGGCTTTTTGCCAGATAATAATCTTAATGGCGCGCCAATCTGTGAAACTGCGGATATTGTCGAGCGCGTGGATGAGGCGCTTTCCAGCCTGGTGCCGGAAAATGATGCGGCTTATGATATGCAAACCGCTATCTGCGCTATTGCCGATGCCTATGATTTTATGCAGGTGCATGCGCAGTGGGCGCAGAATATGCTGGTGGGCTTTATTCGCCTTAATGGCATTACTACCGGTGTTATCGCCAATCAGCCTTTGGTGCAGCAAGGGGAACTGGATATAGATGCGGCTGATAAGGCGGCCCGATTTATCCGTTTTTGTGATGCTTTTGGCATCCCGCTGCTTAGTTTCGTCGATACGCCAGGCTACACTGTAGGATTGGAGCAGGAGCATAAGGGGCTGGCCCGCCACAGCACCAAGCTTCTTTATGCCTATGCCGAAGCCAGCGTGCCCAAGCTGACGGTAATTTTGGGCAAGGCATATGGCAATGCCTATTTATCCATGGGCGCAAAAGCGCTTGGCGCGGATACGGTGATTGCTTGGCCCAGCGCGCAGATTTCTATTATGCCACCGCAGGGCGCTGCCAATATTATCTATCAGCAGGAAATTCAGGCAGCAGAAAATGCGCAGGCTATGTATGCGGAAAAGGTTTCCGCGTATATTGATGCTTTCGCCGGTCCCTATGCAGCGGCACGGCGCGGCTTGGTAGACATGGTAATTGAGCCGGAATATACCAGATTCTATGTAATCAAGTCTCTGGACGCCCTGCTTAGCAAAAAGGAATCCCGCCCGGGCAAAAAGCATGGAAATATGCCTTGTTAAGGAGGTTGTGTAATGGCAAATATACCAACAAGCTGGCTTATTATCGGCATTCTGGCGGTAGTTGTAGTTCTTGTCTTTGCCGTACGCATCCGTACCGCACCCCGGGCTGAGGAACAAACTGGGCAAATACAAGCAGAAAACCCTGCGCCTGCGCAAAAGCCGCAGACTGTTATTGAAAGCGGTATAGCGCCGCAGACCATAGCTGTCATTATGGCGGCAATTGAGGCTGCCAGCCAGGGACAGACACTGCGTTTTGTTGCCATCCGCCGCGCACCCACCATTCGTACCCCGTGGAGCAATAGCGGCCTGAATGAAATCATTTCCAATAGACAGCAATATCTTTAATCTGGCAGGAGGACTGTTTGAATGAAAAAATATAATGTTACTGTAAATGGTGAAACCTTTCTTGTTGAAGTGGAAGAAGTGATGTCCTCCGTGGCATCAGCAGCTCCTGTCGCAGCTCCAGCTGCTCCTGCTCCTGCTCCGACTCCCAGCCCAGCACCGGCCGTAGCACCGGCCGCAGCTCCTGCTGCCGCCCCTGTTTCCGTTTCCGCAGACGATACGGTTATTAAATGCCCAATCCCCGGCGTTGTCCTGAAAATCTGCTGCTCTGTGGGGCAGTCCGTAAAAGCTGGTGACGTCCTGATTATCGTGGAAGCTATGAAAATGGAAAATGAAATTATG
>CALXSV010000121.1 GCA_944391235.1 uncultured Clostridia bacterium
GACCACCGAGATCTACACCTTCATGGCCTCAATAATCGCCAGCACCTGATTAATTTTCACCTTATCTCCTGCTTTAACATTGACCTTGGACACCATGCCGGGAATGGAAGCACCAATCTGGCTCTTATCTTCCGGATCAGCCAGCACAGTCGGTTTAACAGAAACCGTGGCATGCGGATCCGGTACGGCAACTTCGCGGCGCATGCCGTTCAATTCAAACTGCACATTTCGCGTGCCATCCTCATTCTGGTCACCCAGTCCCAGATATTTAATCACCAGCGTCTTGCCATCTTCAATATTAATCTTATTGGTTTCGCCCAGCGCCATACCATTGAAGAATACATGGCTGCCCATACGCATAATATAGCCGTATTCTTTTCTATGGCGCACATACTCCTCTACCACCTTGGGATAGAAACACCAGGCAATAATCGTACGCATGTTAGGGTCTGGACTAAATTTTGCCACTTCTGCACGTGCCGCCTCAAAATCGATGGGCTCCAGAAGTTCGCCAGGCCGGCAAGTAATGGGCTCTTCACCTTTCAGCACTACACGCTGCAAGTCTTCCGGGAATCCCCACGCTGGCTGTCCCATCATGCCTTTGAAGTAGGATACTACAGAATCAGGGAAGGTCAACGCTTCACCACGCTCCACAATGTTTTCTGGGGTTAAATCATTTTGCACCATAAAGATCGCCAAGTCGCCCACCATCTTAGAGGAAGGCGTTACCTTAACCAGATCGCCCAGCATATCATTTACAGTCTTATACATCTCCTTAACTTCATCAAAACGATGTCCCAGACCTAAGGATACAACCTGCGGCTGCAAATTGGTGTACTGGCCACCCGGAATTTCATAACGGTAAATATCGGTAACCGGGCTCTTCAAACCAGCATCAAAGTTGCTATAGCGCAGACGTACATCCGCCCAGTAGTCGGTCAGTTTCTGCAATTCGCTCAGATCAAAGCCTGTATCACGCGGCTGTCCCTGCAAGGCTGCTACCACTGCATTCATAGAGGGCTGAGAGGTTAAAGAGGACATGGAGGAAATCGCTGTGTCCACGATGTCTACCCCCGCCTCAGCTGCCATAAGATAGGTAGCAACCTGGTTACCCGTGGTATCATGTGTGTGCAGGTGGATGGGCAGGCCAATCTCCTGCTTTAAGGTGCTGACCAGTTTTTTCGCTGCATAGGGCTTAAGCAAGCCGGACATATCCTTAATGCACAGGGTATGCGCACCGCGTTTTTCCAATTCCTTGGCCAGATTCACATAATACTGCAGCGTATATTTATCGCGTTTTGGATCAAGGATATCACCGGTATAGCACACGGTAGCCTCGCACAGCTTACCCTGTTTTAACACCTCGTCCATGGCTACTTCCATACCGGGCAGCCAGTTAAGTGAGTCAAAGATACGGAATACATCAATACCTGAGCGTGCAGCTTCCTGTACAAAGGCGCGAATCAGATTATCCGGATAATTGGTATAGCCAACCGCATTGGCGCCACGAAGCAGCATCTGGAAGGGAATATTAGGAATCTTCTCGCGCAGCAAATCCAGACGTTCCCACGGCGATTCATGCAGGAAACGGTAGGCCACGTCAAACGTAGCGCCGCCCCACATTTCCAAAGAAAAACAATCGGCCAGAATATCCGCTGTACCATCCGCACCCTTTACCATATCCCGGGTACGCATACGAGTAGAAAGCAAGGACTGGTGAGCATCACGCATGGTGGTATCACAGATCAGCAGCTTTTTCTGATCTAGTACCCACTGCTTAACCGCTTCCGGCCCTTTTTCATCCAAGAGCTGCTTTAAGCCAACAGGCGGCGTATCATGCTTGGGCTGAGGAAAGCGTGGAATATCATACTGGTGCCGTTCGGCATTGGGCGCGGCTACCTGAATATTGGCAATATATTTCAGCACGCGCGTTGCACGGTCGCGGGAATTTTCAATTTCAAACAGCTCTGCCGTATCATCAATAAACTTGGTATGACACTGGCCAGCCTTAAACTTGGGATGGACAAGAATATTGGTAACAAAGGGGATGTTGGTTTTCACCCCGCGGACATGGATTTCATTGATGGCGCGAATAGCCTTGCGGTAAGCGCCCTCAAAAGTAGAATCCAGCACGGTGACCTTAACCAACAGGGAATCATAATATGGGGAAATGATCGTGCCGGCACCGGCATTACCCCCATCCAAGCGCACGCCAAAGCCGCCGCCGGTTCGGTAAGCTGTAATACGTCCGGTATCAGGAGCAAAGTTATTGAGCGGATCTTCAGTTGTGACACGGCACTGAATGGAATAACCTCTTATATTCAAATCAGACTGCTTGCTCAGGCCAATCTGCGGATGGGACAGCGGGTGCCCCTCAGCAATAAGGATCTGCGCGCGCACCAAATCAATACCGGTAATCATTTCTGTAACCGTATGCTCTACCTGAATCCGAGGATTCATTTCAATAAAGTAATGCCGTCCGTCGCGGTCGACCAAAAACTCCACCGTACCAGCATTGACATAGCCGACCTGTTTGGCGATTTTGACCGCGTCATCCAGCAGACGCTGGCGTGTTTCCTGGGGAATGGACCAGGCGGGCGCAAATTCTACCACCTTCTGATAGCGGCGCTGCAAGGAGCAGTCACGCTCGCCTAGATGCATGACATTGCCATGCTCATCCGCTAAGATCTGCACCTCGATATGTTTGGGCTCGACCAGGAACTTTTCAATAAAAATATCATCGTTGCCAAAGGCCTTTTTGGCCTCGCTCTTAACCAGCTCAAAAGCAGGCTTAACCTCCTCGGCTGTGTCGCAGCGGCGCATACCGCGGCCGCCACCGCCAGCCGCCGCCTTCAGGATAATAGGGAAGCCAAAGGATACGGCCATCTCCAAGGCCTCATCCGCATCACGGAGAGGCTGTTCAGAGCCGGGAATGGTCGGAACATTACAAGCCATGGCAGTAGATTTTGCTGCCAGCTTATCGCCCATCTGGGCCAGAACATGCGAGGGCGGGCCAATAAACTTGATGCCAGCCGCCTCACAGGCACGAGCAAAATCCGCATTTTCAGAGAGGAACCCATAACCTGGATGAATGGCATCTACATTGCGGCGCTTAGCCAAATCAATTATGCCCGGGATATCCAGATAGGCACCCAGGGGGCTTTGGTTCTCACCAATTAAATACGCCTCGTCCGCCTTGGTGCGGAACAGGGAGTAGGTATCCTCGTTAGAGTACATGGCAACCGTATGCAGTCCCAAATCGTAGCAAGCACGGAATATGCGTACCGCAATTTCACCACGATTGGCAGCTAGTACCTTTTTAAAGGTCTTATTTTCCACAATAACATCCCCCTTTGTATGTTTTTATTATATATTTTTGCGAATCTTAATACAATTCTAATACACTCGTTGACTAGTATTATATGAAAAGTACTGCAAAAAAGCAATGCTTTTATGCGATTTTCTGCGAATATGCGAAGTCCGCGACTGATTTTTTCGCCCGGCTATAGCCTGAACCCGTTTATTTTTCCAAAGACAGAGGACAGCTAAAGGCGGCTAGCTAATGTATAAGCCGCTCGGATAGCATCGGCAATTTGCGCCACAGATGCAGCATCACCGATGATATCCAACTGTGCAATTTCTCCCCGCAATGCCTCGTACAAGGCATTAGCGGGCTGTGCGCCAGTCGCCAAGACGATACTATCCGCCGGCAACAGCTGTGCTGCGCCATCCCTTTCAATCAAAACACCTGCACGGCGAATCTCCGTTACCTTGCTTTCACTAATCAAGCTGATTCCCAGCTGCCGTACACGTGCCATCATGGACCAGCGTGCGCCAGGGTTGATGTCCTTACCAAAAGCCTTTTGCATCTCAACAACAGAAACCTGCTTGCTACCGCGGTTAAGCAACTGCTTGAGCTTTTCATAAGGCTCCACATCAAAAATCATCATAAAACGAAGCTGCTCTGCGGTAATCGTACCGATTTCCGCCAAATAGAAGGCAGTCTCTATCCCTACGGCGCCGCCGCCAATGATTACAACGCGTTTTCCTGTTTTGGCCGTACCATCCAATACATCCCAAGCCTGCACCACAGGTGCATCCTCCTCTATTGGAATATCAGGCGTAGCCGGACAGGCGCCAGTGGCAATCACCACACGATCAAAGTCCTCTTTCACTGCCAGAACATCCACAGGCGTGGCTTCCCAACCATAGAGGATGTTTACGCCCAAACGCTGACAGCTGCGCTCCAACCATTGACCAAGCAGTGCAATATCTCCGCGCCGCGGCGGAGCAGCCGCCAGCTTTAGCTGGCCGCCAGCTTTCTGTCTTTTCTCCCAGATTTGAACGCTATGGCCGCGCAGAGCAGCCACCCGGGCAAACTCCAGTCCAGCCACGCCAGCGCCAATAACAAGTATGCGCTGCGGATGATCGCTCAGGACCTCGCTGGGTAAACGGCCCTCGCTATCCATCAAATCCAGCTCATGGTTGCATTCCACATTGCTGATACAGCCAACACGCTGGTTTTTCAGGCAGGGGTCCAGGCAACCGGCATTACAGCCAATGCAGGGACGCGCCTCGTCCAAACGGCCAGCCTGCGCCAAGGCAACCAGATTTGGCTCGGCCAACAGCGGCCGTGCCATAACAATCATATCCACGTCGCCGCGTTCTACCAACTCTTCCGCAACGGGGATATTCATCCGGTTGCTCTGCCAGACCGGGCAGTTTACCCGCTGCTTGATTGCCTTACCTAAATAAGCGTAATTGGCAGGCGGAAGCTCCATGGTAATCAGCGGAATCGCTGCCTCATGCCAACCGCCTGTTACGCTAATGGCATCTACATAGCCGGTTTTATCCAGCAGCGCGCAGATATCGCAAATATCATCATTCGTGCAACTGCCGGGCACAAAATCATTGCCGCTGACCCGCACGGTAATAGGAAAACCATCGCCCAGAGCAGCGCGCAACGCAGCCAATGTTTCCACCAGAAAACGACAACGATTTTCCAAACTGCCACCATATTCATCCTTACGTTTATTGGTCAATGGAGAGAAGAACTGGCCAAACAGATATCCGGAGTTGGTTTCTATTTCTATGCCGTCAAAACCAGCTTGTACCGCCAGCTTGGCAGCTGTGACCTGCCATTCAATAAACTGGGCGATTTCATCATGCCGTAAGGCACGCGGCGGCTCATTGCCATTAAACTTGGTGGGTACGACCGAGGGCGCAACCAGCTCGCCGCCCACGCTATTTTTGGTAGATCCATAACGTCCCTGGTGCATCAGCTGAGCAAAAATTGGGCAGCCCTCTGCATGAACAGCCTCCGTAACCATTCTTAAACGCGGAACAAACATAGCGTCGGATAAACGCGCGCCGCTTTTGGGATTGTAACGGATAGGGTCAAACTGAATATTACCGTAAACAATCAGACCCGGGCCGCCTTTGGCACGGCGGCGAAAAAATTCCACATCCCGATCCGTGGAAAAGCCATTTTCGGTATTATTAATACCCATCGGTGCCATGACAATACGGTTTTTCAGCTCCAGCTGATTAATTTTAATCGGTTGATAGAGTTTCTTCATGTGGATTCCCTTTCTCCTGGCTATGTCCCCCTTGGCACAACCAACTGCCGCAGCAGCGAGCACATGGGGTAGCCCCAGCAGAGTCCGTCAGCAGTCCCAGATTATCCAGGCCAATCTTAATAAACAACAATACGATAAGCATAGCTTTGCGTACATTTTTGCTGCCACCCTTCAGCGCGAACCGCGCAGCCAGCATATTGCCGGCAATCGAGCAGATAACAGCGAAAATAGATACCGCAAACAGTACGC
The DNA here is from genome assembly GCA_944391235.1 of uncultured Clostridia bacterium. Classification (GTDB taxonomy): domain Bacteria; phylum Bacillota; class Dehalobacteriia; order UBA4068; family UBA4068; genus CALXSV01. The sequence goes on from CALXSV010000121.1 coordinate 5,829, forward strand.
TTCCATTAACCGTGCAGACCACCATGGAAGCAAAAGCAGAGGCTAGATTCCATACTTTTACGCAGCCCGGAGGAGGTGAGCAAAAGACAGCCCAAAATGCCGGAAAGCAGCGAATCAGCAAAGTGTCAATCTCCGGACCAATCATTCCGTCATAGCAGCCACAAGCACAGCGGACAGACAATCACACAAATCTGTAGCAAATCATTCATGCAAAATTTTCCGGAATCGTACCACTCCTAGACGAAAAAAATGGCTTCGCGGGCAGCAAAAGCCGCGCTGTCAGTATAAAAAAGCATCCTTTCTCCGTTTTGTCAAGCAAAGGAATACCTTTTATTATAGCATAATTGGCTATAAAATCAATGTTCAGCTTATTTTTGCCTATAAAGATTCCGAAAAACCGACTGCGTAAAATGAACATTTGGTGAAAAACATTGCTGATCGAGACAAAGATATGTTATCATTATTATATAATAAACATGGTTTAATATCAATATTATGAATAGTAAACAAAGGATGTGACGTCATATGCCATGGCAGGAAATTATGCAACAAGCTTACAGGAACGGTACCGACATTGCAGCCTATCTTAAGTTGGATAAGGAGCAGGAAGAGAAAATCAATCAGATTAGCGAGCGCTATCCCATGTTTATTAACAGCTATTATGCCTCGCTAATCGATGTGGACAACCCCAACGACCCTATCCGCAGAATGAGCTTGCCGGACATCAGCGAATTGGATGTTGCCGGTGAGGAAGATACCAGCGGAGAGAACGATAATACCGTCATACCAGGCATGCAGCATAAATACGGGCCTACTGTATTAATTCTATCCACACAGAATTGCTCCATGTATTGCCGCCACTGTTTTCGCAAACGCATGGTAGGTCTGACAGACAAAGAGGTCGCGCATCAGCTTCCTCAAATGGTGGAGTATATTCGCCAGCACCCGGAAATCACCAATGTGCTTATTTCCGGCGGCGATTCGCTGCTCAACAGCAACCGTGTGATTGGGCAATATCTGGAGTTGTTTTCCAGTCTGGAGCAGTTGGATTTTATCCGTTTTGGCACGCGCATCCCTGTTGTTTTGCCGCAGCGTATTTCCGAAGATCAGGAATTGCTGGACATGCTGGCGCATTATGCAAAGAAAAAACGCATCTATGTGATAACGCAGTTCAACCATCCGCGTGAGATTACAGACCAGGCTATTAAGGCCATTGAAGCGCTGATGTGCCGGGATATTATAATCAAAAATCAAACCGTTTTGCTCAAGGGCGTAAACGATGACCCGCAGGTGTTGGGAGAGCTCCTACAACAGTTAACCAAGCAGGGGGTTATCCCCTACTATATTTTCCAGTGCCGTCCGGCCCGCGGCGTACAAAACCATTTTCAGGTCCCCATCCTGCAAGGTATCGATATTACTGACCAGGCCAAAGGCATGCAGAACGGCCTGGGCAAGGCAGTACGCTACGTTATGTCGCACCGCAGCGGTAAAATTGAAATTTTGGGGCGCTATGGCGATGAGGTACTATTTAAGTATCATCAGGCCAAGGAGCCTCAAAATTCAGCCCGCATTTTTTCTAAAAAAATTACTACTAGCCAATGTTGGTTAAACGATATATAATAGGGGGCGTAGTCAAATTCATAAGCAGCAGGGGGCTATCCACATGGATGGGTCAGAAGAACTCTATTTACTAGAAAGAATCAAGGAAATTCAGGCGATTCTATATAAGGACATTTTCCACGATATTTCAGCTGGAGAATTCCTTACCCTACATCTAATCTGGAAACTGCGGAACGAGGCCGTGCAGACCTCCCGTCTGGCAGAACTCTCCCATGTTTCCGCACAGGCTGTTTCACGCGCGCTGAATATTTTGGAGGCCAAGGAGTTAATCCGCCGCGAAATTAACCGCGCGGACCGGCGCAGCATCCGTATATCCCTGACCGACAAAGGGCTGGAGGTATATGAGCAGGACAAGCAGCAGATTGAAGCTTTCTTGCGCTGCGTACGCACAGATATGGGCGAGGAACGCCTGGCCACGATGATAGAGTTATTGCAGGAGTTTTCACAGGCTTGCCGCAGAGCGGCTTTGCAGGAAAGTATCTCCTAAAACAGCTGGATACAAAGAAAAGGGACGGAAAAATTCCGTCCCTTTTCTTATGCAAAGCGGACTAAGGCCGCCACGATTTTCCACAGACCTGACAAATGCACACCGTTTTTTATGCACAGTTCTGGTCTGGTATTTTCCAGGACGGAAAATGGTGATAATCAGCATCGGTAAAGTAAAAAATATCCATAACAAGGGCTGTAACCACCAGCCAATCAGCAACCAGTATAACAGGCCGTGGTGCTTGCGTTTGAGCTCCGTTTCGCTAAGCAGCTGCACCCATACATTTTCGCTCTTGTATTTTGGGCCTTTCATAATCATACTCCCCTACATTTGACTTTCCATACCAAATACCATACTTCCTACAGCAAGTTTGTAAGCGCATAGCAGATGGCTTCATTATAAGATACAGCCAGCAAAAAAACAATGGCGCAGTGGGATGAAGACAGGGAATATAGGTAAGCTGTTCTTTTTCCCGCAGATTTGCCATATAAATGAGCAGAGTGAAAACAGGAGGCGGGGAGGATGCGCGATCATATACGGGAAAGAGTGCTCATGTTAGGCAACTATATTGTAGAAAGCGGCGCTACGGTGCGGCAGACCGCCTGCCGCTTTGGCGTTAGCAAATCAACGGTACACACAGTT
>CALXSV010000122.1 GCA_944391235.1 uncultured Clostridia bacterium
GGATTTTTGCCGTATCACTTTCGGCAGTATTCCCATCCTCATGGTGACCGCCCGGCGGGAGGATATCGACAAGATCCGGGGCCTGGGCCTGGGGGCGGACGACTACATAGAAAAGCCGTTCTCTCCCAGTGTACTGGTGGCCCGGGTCCGTCATGCGCCAGGACCAGGCGGCCGCTTTCCTCCAAGGTGATCCGCAGATGTCCCATCGCTTTGTTCTTATATTTGATGCTGTTCTCTAAAATGTTGGAGAGTACTCTGCGTAACTGCTCGGGATCGGCGGAGACGGTCACCGGAGCCAACCGCTCCGCTGTGATCTCCAGTCCGTGTGCCCGGCTGTCCAAGGCGGCCTCATCAACAAAATCGGTGACAAATTCGTCCAGGCGGAAGGAATGCATCTCCATAGGCACACCTTCCAGATCCAGCTTAGAGTAAAGAAAGAGTTGAGATACCAGCCGGTCGATATCCTCTGCTTTGGTATTGATCGTGTGGAGATACCGCTGTTTAGCTTCTTCTGTCTTTGCAACCCCATCCAGCAGGCCCTCCACATAGGCTCGGATAGAGGTCAAAGGAGAGCGCAGGTCGTGGGAAATGCCTGCCAGAAGTTCCTTGCGGCTCTCCTCGTCCCGACGGGTGCGCTCCACAGATTTCTTCAGTTGGGCGGCCATCTCATTGAAAGCGCCGCATACCGGGGCAAATTCGTCCTTTCCAGTATAGGCGATCTGGCAGTCCAAATCGCCGTCTCCAAGCTTGCGCGCTCCCTCACTCAGCAGGTCAAGAGGTTCTTCGATCTTACGGACCACGAACCGGGTGAGAAAGCGATTGGTCATCAGGATGGTCAGAAAAATCACAAAAATCAGGCCGATGGCCGCCAGCGCGAGGACGACTTTCAGTCCGCTGTCCAGATGGACCTGTTTGGCTCCAAAGAGGTATAAAGACCAGTTGCCGCTGCTGAGCGTATTGTCGATTCGATATACACTACGGTCCCCAACAAAAATAAAAGCATCTGTCGCGTCGATACTGTCCGCAGCCTGTACCAGCTGGCTGTCCATCGGCTGTTCTTCGCCCGCAACATATGCAAGCCCGTTGTTTTGCGTTACAACAATGCGGAGCGTACCGTCCTCTGTCATGGACTCCAGGCTACTCATCTGGCTGGTCCATGAGTCTGGGGCATCGGTCATAAAACCTTCAATTTGGTTTACCATGTTCCAGCCGATATATCTGAGGTCTTCTTCATCCTCCAAATGCATACTGTTCCCGCTCTGGAGCGTAATCCAGAGCAGGGCCATGCACAACAAGCCAACAAAAGCCACGATTACTGCGGGGACAACGATCATCAGGATATTGGAGCAGAACAGGCGCCTTTTGATGGTCACTCCGACCACCTCCTTCTTGCATTTGGTATCATAGCACATTTTTCTCTGCTATTCTTAAACTGCACATAAAATATGGAGGGCCATAAATCATGTGGCTCTGGCCAATAAACGGTGATTCTGCGCCTTTTGCCGCTAGAAAGGACGGTGACGTTTGATCCCGCCGCTATAGAGTCCCGTTGGCAGGATATCCGCTCGATGCTATAACAGGACATCATTGGAGCAGCAAGCATGCCAGCAGCTTTCTTTTGCAATAAGGCCCCCTAAGCCATTGAAAAGGCTTAGGGGGCCTTTCCAGTTGGAGACGGCACCATAATTGTTTATTTCTGGTTTATAAATGGTTTAAAAGTTAGAAGTAATATAAAACGATGTGAAGGAATGTGCTTCTTCGATTTGACAGCAATTTTGGGATAGGGAGGTTTGGACCTTTGAATCCCTATAAGAATTTGGTTTCCAATACGTTCCTGTTTGGGATCAGTACATTCGGTGCGCGGTTCCTTACCTTTTTGCTCACACCTTTTTATACCCGAGTCCTTTCCAGCACCGAATACGGCATCACTGATCTGCTGATCCAGACTGGAAATTTAATCATCCCCATTGCCTCCGTTGGGATTGCCAATGGGGTCATTCGGTACGGGCTGGAGCGCAGTACAAACAAAAATAGCGTTTTTACAATCGGACTTCTGACTACGATAGCTGGCTTTATCCTTTTGCTTCTTGTATCTCCCGTACTGGACAATATCCCTTTTCTCTCCGGGTACATGTGGCTGATCCTTTTTTATGTATTGGCGGCTAATATTCATTCCGTCTGTAACCAGTTTGTACGATCTATGGGGCATGTCCGACTCTTCGCATTGGACGGTGTCTTGCGCACGGTTTTGACGATTCTGTTCAATATTTTGTTGCTGGCAGTGTTTCCAATGGGAGTCACTGGCTATGTACTGGCCAATGTGCTGGCCGACGGAATCACCACGGCTTTTGTTTTCATCCGGGCAAAGCAATGGCGCTATTTCCGACTGTCGGCTCTCACCCGGAAGGATGCCGGTCAAATGCTTCAATATAGTGCACCTCTGGTTCCTAGTACCCTTTGCAGTTGGATCATCAATATCTCCGACCGCTATCTGATCGCGCTGCTGATTGGAAATGCCGCAACTGGCATTTATGCAGTGTCCAATAAAGTCCCAAATATTCTTATGACAGTCGCCGGCATCTTTACATCTGCATGGCAAATCTCTGCTTTAGCCGATCAACTCAGATCAGAAAAAGAGCGATTTTTTTCAAATGTGTACGCAGTTTATTCCGCCATTGCCTTTATGACAGCCTCTGGCGTTATTCTAACCGCTCAACTTTCCACAGATCTACTGGCCGCACCTGCGTATTATGAGGCGTGGAGATATGTCCCTATCCTCACCTTAGCCACTACTTTTGCTTGCCTGGGCTCCTTTTTGTCCTCGATCTATATGGTAGAACAGCGCAGTGCCGCTACGTTGGCCACAACAATGATTGGTGCTGTGTGCAATCTTGCAGGAAATTTTTTCTTGATTCCGCTTTGGGGGACCATGGGTGCCGCCATCTCCACACTTCTGAGTTATATCCTAATTTTTGTCGTGCGGGCTATCCATACACAAACTATGCTTCGAGTCCGGTACAATAGCTTTAAACTATTAATCAGTGCCTTAATTCTTGGTATTCAATGTATTTTGGTGGAAAAGGACATTCCGCTGTGGCCAGTTTTCTCCAGCATATGTCTTTTGCTTATCTGCCTCGTCCACTTTAAAGTGATTATGAGTGCACTTCGTAAGAGCTTGTGCAGTAAGAAGTAAAAAGGCATGTAGGCTCCATGCAGGAGGTGCCTGCGCCTCATCGGGACGTGGATGTCTCCTGTTGTTTGAAAACAAAATAAACAAGCGGCAGCTCTCCTCACATAATAAGTATTTGCCGTAGGAGTCAAAAGGTCTCAAAACAATATTTTATAAGGGAAGAAGTGCGCTACCTGGAAGTGCACTTCTTCCCTGAATAAGATTTCCATAGAATTTTTCAAAATGGAGGTTTATCCCATAAAACTTTACAAGATATTAGCGAAAGACCTTCTCACAGAGTACACAGACACGCCCCGGACACTTCGCGGGCTGGAAGAAGAAATGGTGGAGTCGTTGCGTATCAAAAGCCGGACATGCGGAGATTTGGAGCGAGGAAATATTTCTTTTCAGCAATCGTCCCGCTCTTCCTGTTGGGCATGCTAGGAGAAAAAGAAGCCAATAGCGGTCAGGAGACAGCCTCTACTGCTCAATATATTTTTTGACAGAAGCGGGGACTCCCGCCGCGATGCAATTATCCGGCAAGTCCTTTGTGACCACGCTTCCGGCAGCGACGACACAACCGCTGCCGATCGATACCCCCTGCAGGACCGATACATTTGCACCGAGCCAGCAATTATCTCCGATCGTGATTGGGAGAGCCCGCTCAAGCCCCTGGTTTCGGTCACTATAGTTCAATGGATGGCCTGCAGTATAAAAGCCGCAGAATGGCCCGATGAAAACATGATCTCCTATTTTGATCCGCCCGCCATCCATAAAGTAGCAGCCATGATTGACAAAAACACCCTTTCCCAGATGGGTACTAGTGCCATAATCGAAATAGACAGGCGCCAATATCGTAAGACCTTCCGGGAGCTCTGTACCCAACAATGCACGCAGAGCGGCAAGCTGTTCCGGACTTCCGGGCCTTGCCGTGTTGAAATCGTAGCACAGTTGGTCGGCCTGTCCCCGCGCTTCCAACAGAGCTCTGTCAAAATTGGCGTCGTACCACTCGCCGCTCTGCATCTTTTCCCATTCTGCCATATTCTTGCACTCCTCCTGTGAATAGGTGTATGGGGCCGCAACAGGCAGAACCCTGCGGACAGCTGCTGCGTGGTCCTTGTTTGTGAGAATGGAGGCATACCTGCGGGATTTTGGACCCGGAGACTGCATCACTCCAAAAAGGATTGGCTCATAATGTAGAACGCTTCTTGCGTGGGGGTATGTCGGCGCTCCTTTGGCGGCAGGGTATCATCATAAGCATTGGCCGTTTCCGGCAGGACATCCATCACTGGACTATCCTCATAATACCACTTTCGGCCATCCAGTGCACCCGATTTTAGTTCCCGCACCAGCATGGCTGCCGGGAATTTATCCCCTTTCCTGCATATGTTGTATTTTTTGCAGCTCACAAACCCGCTGGATACATAATTGGACGGCATCCCGAAGATGACCACGGTATCATACCCCATAGAGACCGCTTTTTCAAAGGAGTGCTGCATCAACAGCTTCCCAAAACCTCTGCGCTGATACGCCGGTTCTACGCAGAGAGGGCCAAATGTCAGAATGTTTTTTACATTTCCCTCAATGTCTGTTAACGTCGCCTTAGTGTACATAATATAGCCGACGAGTTTACCATCCAGCTCTAAAACAAAGTCCAATTCAGGGACAAAGTCCGGATGCGCTCGCATTATGTGAACAAGATAGTGCTCTACACACCCGGGGACATACAAATTGTAAAATGCATCTCGTGTGATAGTTTCTATGGTCTCGTAGTCTCTGGGTTCTTCGTTGCGGATCGTCAACAACTCTCTCGCCTCCTGAAAGTTTGATTTGGCGCTCTGGAATTTGCAGATAATATAACACAAGATTGTTCATGCGTCCATATTTTTACGGCTCTTCCTGGTTCAGGGATGTGTCGGATTACCTACCGACAAGAAGTGAAATCCCCCCATGGTCCCAGCAAGACAGAGACCATGGGGGGCGCCTTTGGCTTATCCCCGTTCCTGAGGATAAAACTGACATGAAACGCGTTGACTTTGGAGGGTTGCTTTTCTCTGAGACAAAATGGAGAGGTAGTATCCCCCTTCCTGTCAGGCATTTTAATTTTCGCGTTTTAAACTAAGCCCGCCTGTTTCAATATCTCTGTGCAAAGGGACACACGGAAAAACAGAGGCCGCACAGGTCTGCCTTGATGCCGGTGGCCACTTTCATCTGCTTCATCTGCAGCTTCTTGCAGACCTCCTAATAAAAGTGGTCCTCCCGCTTCGTGCAAGTATTCCACATTGGGGGGGACAGGAACAGCCACAGCTACAGATGTTTGCAGTTCGTTGCTTACAATTCCGGACAAATCGGTGGCGACTCCCATGAGTTTTACGCCCATTTCTGCCACGACGGAACACAACGTCTGTTTCAGTTCTTCCTGTGGCAATCTGGCCCCCTATGAAAGTTTGAACCCTTTTCTGTTTTAAGCAGCAATCCGTGTCATTCCCACTCGGCAAATTCAGATATAGTAGGGTGTATTTGAGGTGATTTTGCAGGAAAAACTTTCGCAATTATGTTAATATTTCACCTGTTATTTGGGACACCTCGTTTTCTTAGTATCAAAATAGT
>CALXSV010000123.1 GCA_944391235.1 uncultured Clostridia bacterium
TATGCAGTTTATCAGAGCCAGGTAAATGCATAAAGAAAGTACCAATGCTATAATACGCGGTATAAACATATAGCGGCCCAGCCCATAATCGATTGTATCAATCAATCCGGAAAAAGCGACCTGCAGACATACGGTAAGACCAAGAAATTGTAATCTAATATGCCTGTTTTTCATGGATATTCATCTCTCCTAATGATACGATTTTCTCTGCATCAACCCGTACAATCTGTTGGCAGGATGCTTGGTTTGCCAGCAGGCGTTCTACATAGTGCGCTAAAAGTATCGGCTCAAACTGCGCTTCATCATGCGAAATGGCTTCGGACAAGCCCTTGCTCACATATTCGGATTCACCGAAGCTGCCGTTTATGATATCCGCAGCCGTTCCTTCTGCACACAGCAAGGGCAGCTCATCGCTAAAAATATTGCTTTTGTAAAGTGCAAGGGCAACGTCGTCCACTTGTTCCTGTGTAAAGGAATCTCCAAATACCAGCACCATCATATTGCCCCAGAAAAGCTGTTTATCCAGCAAAAGGACCAACTCGTCCATGGCTGTGGTAAAATCCTTAGCCGTGACATGAAAGACTTTGCTTTCGCCTGTTTCCTGCGGCATTTTACGGTCTGCCAGTTCCACGCTCAGTTGCAGGCTGCCATCTTCCATATGATCAAAGCCCATCCCCAGCACAATGGCCAATTCACTGAGCTCCTGCCTGTCTGTACAGGTAGAAAAGCTGCATACAAGCATTGTCACTAGCACAAGCATTACAAGTTTTTTCATTCCTTATCCCCTCTTTGATGCGGCGGTTTGGTTTCTTTAGACATGCGGCGCAGGTTACGGCTGAGCACAGCGGGCCGCAGCTTCATCATCCATAAGGGCATACGGATAATGCTGTCCTCCACGTGGGTAAACACGCTTAAGGGCGACATAAAGGGTACGCCAAAGGATTCCAGCGAGCACAGATAGATAAGCATGACCATTGTGCCGAGCAGCAGTCCGAACAAACCGAACTGCCAGCCCAGTAGCAAAAAGAGCAGGCGCAGTATGGTTGAGGCGTCCACATAGGCTACAGTTACAAAGGAGGCGACAACTGTAATAGCCAGGACGATAAGAACTGGCGCGGAAATCAGATTTGCGTTAACAGCTGCATCTCCCATAACAATGGCGCCGACAATACTGATGGCCTGCCCTGCCGGTTTAGGTAGGCGGATGCCGGCCTCGCGCAGAATTTCATAAGACAAGCCAATTAACAGAAGGGAAAAACCAGTGGAAAAGGGCGTTTGTGACTCTGCCGCAGCCATGGAAAGCAGGAGTTTAAAGGGAATAATCTGTTGATGGTAGCAGGCGGCAGCTAGAAAAAAGCCAGGCAGATAGATGCTGATCAAAAAGGCTATAACGCGAATAATACGCACCCAAGAGGCATAGAAAAAGCGGGTATAATAATCCTCTGGACTGTGCAGGCCTTCAATGAACAGCATGGGTATGGTTAAGGCAATGGGAGAACCATCAATTAATACTGCCACACGACCTTCCAGAATACGTGCTGCAGCAATATCCGGTTTTTCCGCTACGCCAATCGTGGGAAACAGCGAATAGGGTGTATCTTGAATCAGCTGTTCAATGTAGCCGCTGTCTAAAATGGAATCTATATCAATTTTCTTTAGGCGTTTTTTGATTTGCCGTAGAACATCCTCATTGACAATACTATCTACATAAACCAGCGCAATATCCGTTTGGCTGTAGCGCCCCAGGCACACTGTCTCCACTTTAAAATCCGGATGGTGAATTTTTCTGCGCAGAAGAGAAACATTGATGCGCATACTTTCGATAAAACCCTCGCGCGGACCGCGTAGAACCACGTCAGTAGCTGGTTCTTCCACCGAGCGCTGTGGCCAGTTGATAGCCTGTGCGCAGATGGCGTGATTGTCGCCGGCTACAAATAGGGCTGTCAGCCCCTGCAAAACAGCGGCAATGACGTCATCCAGACTGCTGTAAATGGTAAATTCACCCATCATAAGCACGCTTTTCGCAATTTCATCGCAGGTATAAGTGCTGCTATTCTTAGTTGTCTTCATCAATGGTGAGAAAAAATCCCTACCTAAAATATCGTTATCCACTAAACCGTCAATATAAAAGGCCGCAGCCTTCTGCCCATTGGCTAACTGAAATTCACGGATAACCAAATCCATGCTGCTGCCAAAAAGGGCATGTATTTTATCCAGATTCTCCTCTACTTGTCTGGAAACCATGTAGTTGCGCCGCCAGTTTGAGCCCATATTGTATATCCTCCTATTTAGAAGTATTCTGCACCTAATGCATAGAGAATATTCCCGCAAAACAAAACAAGCGCTTTTTAAATACAAAGTCTTTGAGCCATAACTAGAAAATTGGGTGGAAACGGGCGGATAAACGTCCTTCTTTTTTTATGGTGTGTGGAAGCTTACTGTGTTATAATAAAAAAGCAAATGCATAGCCCACTCCACCCCTTAAAGGAGGTATTGATCTATGACGATTCACAAAGCGCTACGTATGGCGCTGCGCGCTCTTTCTTACCCCGCGAGCATTGATCTGGACAAGACCTTCAAGGCGCGGCGTGCGCTGGAAAACGTAAAGGCGCCCTTATCGCCCTTGTATAGACTATGGGATAAACGAATTGAGCGCAACGGACATGCCATCCGGGTGCGACTTTATGAGCCTCCGCAACTTATGGATAGCCGTTTGCTGCTGTTTTTTCATGGCGGTGGGTGGGTGCATGAAACCATAGATACTTATAATAATGTTTGCCGCAATCTGGCGCGTACAACCGGTTGTCGTGTGGCCTCCGTGGAATACAGCCGTGCACCGGAACATATCTTTCCAGAGGCTTTGGAAGATTGCTATGCAGCTGCGCGGGCTGTCTATCTGGAGCCGGAAAGTTTTGGGGTAAAGACCAGAGAGATTACCTTAATCGGCGATTCTGCCGGCGCTAATTTGGCTGCTGCGGTTTCGCTGATGGCGCGTGACCGGGGCGAGTTTTCTATAGCCAGGCAGATTCTCATTTATCCGGCCACTTGGAATGATCATTCCAGTACCTCGCCTTTCCCTTCTGTGCGGGAAAATGGTACAGATTATCTTTTAACTACCAAGCGTATTGAAGAGTACATGGACTGGTATGCAGGGGGAAATCCGCAAAGCCGGCAGAGCCCCTACTTTGCGCCGCTGCTTTGCCCAGATCTCAGCCGGCAGCCGCAAACGCTGGTGATTACAGCGGAATATGATCCGCTGCGTGATGAGGGAGAGATGTATGCACGCCGGCTGCGCGAAGCTGGCACACCAAGTTGGTGCTGCCGTATGCAGGATGCATTGCATGGGTATTTTTCCCTGCCCATGGGCTTTGCTGTGGTAAAACGTACCTACGAAATCATCCAAAGCTTTTTAAATGGAGATGTGGATTTATGGCCAGTGGAAAGAAAAGTATAATTAGCTCCCTGCGCGCCGGCGACCGACCATCCAACTGGAACCCGCTGGATAATGCCGCAAAAATTTTTCCGCCAACCTCGCATGGCGCGGATTCCGGGGTCTTCCGCTTTTCCTGCGAATTAAACGAACCCGTGCAAGAGCAGTTGCTTAGCCAAGCGCTTACACAAACCCTTGCGCTGTACCCACATATGCAGATGGTGCTGCGGCGGGGGGTGTTTTGGTATTATCTGGAGCAGAGTGCCTCTGCGCCCCATGTGCTGCCAGAGCATGCGCCCGTCTGCTCTCCGCTTTATCATAGCAGCCATTCTCCGCTTTTTGAGGTTAGCTACTGGAAGCAGAAAATCAATCTGGAAATCTATCATGTGCTTACGGACGGCTCCGGCGCCATTGCCTTTTTCCGTGCGCTGATCATTCGCTATCTGGCGCTCTGCCATCCGCAAATTGAACTGGAGGACGAGGGCTCCGCGCCTGTGTACGCACGGCAGGAGGATAGCTTTCAGCGCTACTATCAGAAGGAAAATGGGCCGCTACGGCCTGTTCCCCTGCGCCGCGCCTATCATATAAAAGGACCTAGGCGAACAGAAGGCGGTTTATCAGTAATTGAGGGCGTAGCGGATGTTGCCAGTGTTTTACGCGCCGCGCACCGCTATCAGACCACGCTTACTGTGTACCTGTGCTCCGTACTGTTTCTATCTATTTACGATGAAATGTATGTGCGAGACCGTGTCCGCCCGGTTGTATTGACCGTGCCGGTTGATTTGCGCAATTTTTTCCCCTCGGATACTGGCCGTAACTTTTTTGGCACCTTTGCCGTTTCCTATGATTTTACGCAGCAGGGCGCTGATTTTTCGGATGTAATTGGCGCTACTGCCCAAGCCTTTCGGGAAAGGCTAACGCCGCAGCATATGCGGGCTCGTATGAATGAGTTGGCTGCTCTGGAGCACCAACCCATCATTCGCTCTGTACCGCTGTTTCTCAAAAATCCGATTATGCGTTTTGCCGGCTATCTTTGTGAGCGCGGCGAAACCGCGGTGCTCTCAAATGTAGGGCGCATTGCGTTGCCTGCGGAGCTAGCCGGCTTTGTACGTGGCATTGGCGCCTTTATGTCCACCAATGCAATTCAGCTGTGTACCTGTACCTATGCGGATAAAATCCATTTTGGCTTTACCTCTGTTTTTGCCAACCCTGTTATCCAGCGCAATTTTTTTACCCGCCTGGTTGCGGATGGAATTGATGTGGAAATCCGCAGCAATGAACACTATATGGAGGAGGAAAAATGCAATTCTGTCCCACCTGTAAAGTAAGGGTTGCGGGCTGCAAATGCCGTTGTCCCCTGTGTGCCGGAGCGCTTTCCGGAACGCCGGATGCGGAAAGCGAGGTCTTTCCCCTGCTGCCCCGCCCTCATGTTTCTACGCATTTTGTACAGCTTGCCTTGGCCTTGGTTGCCATAATCGTTAGCGCCATATGCGTGCTGATCAACCTGGTAACCCCATCCCAGGTATGGTGGTCCTTGCTTGTTGTAGCAGGTATGGCCTGCGCTTGGGTGACAACGGTTATCGCTATTGCGCACCGTCGCGATTTAACACAGAACATTGCCTGGCAGCTGGCATTTGTCACGCTGATTTCCTTTATCTGGGATGGCTGCACTGGCTGGCATGGCTGGGCTGCTTCTTATGTGTTGCCCTGTGGTTGCGCCGCCGCGCTTATTGCCATGCTGCTGCTCATTCTTTTGCTGCGCCTGCCCCTGCGCTCCTTTGCCACCTCTCTGCTCTTTTGCACGCTGCTTGGGCTGCTGCCCGCCGTACTGGTGGCCTGCGGAAAGGTGCGCGTTGTTTTGCCTTCGCTGATCTGCTCTGGCCTGGCAATCGTCGTGCTGGCCGCACTGCTACTATTCTTTGGGAATACGGTAAAATCTGAATTTCACCGCCGCCTGCATCTTTAGCCGCTGTGGTAGGTTTGACTTGGCAGATGGAAAGACGTTGCTTTTCAAGTAACAGAAGGGCCAGAAGATTTTCTTCCGGCCCTTCTGTTGGTATATGGAAAAAACTTTCATGGACTGCTAGCGAGCAAGAGCGTTAAGGAAAACACCAGCCCCTCTCCCCTGCTCATATCCAGCATGCACAGGGGAGGTTTTCCTGTCTGGAACGGGCATAAATAAAGAAAAACGGCAAAACCCGCACGCAGGTTCTACCGTTTTGCTATAAAGCGTAGCCTATATTGTTGCTCAGCCTAACATGACATCCAGCAGCATCATGACAGCGAAACCTATAACAATGCCCATGGTGGCAAAATAGGGATGTGCCTTTTTATTTTGCTGGCACTCGGGAATCAGCTCATGTACTGCCACCAAAATCATTGTACCAGCAGCAAATGCCAATGCAAAGGGTAAAATCGTCTGGATATGCACAACCATTATAGCGCCGATTACACCGGCAATGGGCTCCACCATACCGGAAGCCTGCCCGATGAAAAAGCACTTTCTTCGGGAATAGCCCTCGCGCCGTAGGGGAATGGAAACCGCTGCACCCTCCGGAAAGTTTTGCAGACCAATGCCTATGGCAATGGTTACCGCGCCCATTAACGTCTCCGTCGTATACCCGTTGTATAATGCGCCAAAAGCAACGCCCACTGCAAGGCCTTCCGGAATATTGTGCAGCGTGATAGATAAGACAAGTAGGATAATTCTGTTCAGCCGCTCTGAAGTATTAAGCTGTGCACTGGTGGCCCGCATACGCGCATAACTGACAATTTTATCAGAAATCCACATAAACAAAGCGCCGCACAAAAAACCTGCTGTTGTCACCAACCAGGCTGGTGTGCGCAAAAACAGCTCAGCACGCTCAATAGCAGGTTGCAGCAAAGACCAGAAGCTGGCGGCAATCATCACTCCAGCGGCAAAGCCCAGCATTAGATTGAGCGCTTTCTGATTGGGGTTCTTGAAAAATATCACCGTTGCCGCGCCCAGGGCTGTAATCAGCCAGGTTCCCAGTGTTGAGACAAAAGCCATAAGAACAACGTCCGTCATCAAACCACCTCCTACGCATTATATGATGGCGTAGATTTAGAGGTGAATGGCGGGTAGTAGAAAGGGCTTGTCTACTTGTGGCAGCGATTTATATGGGAAAGGATACGGAAATCAGCAGAGATTTGCCATCCTGCGTGGTAGCGGTAATTCTGCCTTTGTGTGCAGTCACAATTGCCTGCGCCATAGCCAGGCCAATGCCATGGCCCCCTGTTTGCGAGTTTCTGGATGTATCCAGCCGGTAAAAACGGTCAAACAAATGCGGTAGCTGTGCTTTGTCAATGCTTTCCACAGTATTGAAAATTTCAAGCGCCAGTGCCTTGCCACGTTTTTCCAGCTTAAGGGAAATACGGCCGCCCTCGTTGCTATACTTGAAGGCATTATCAAGCAAAATGGAAAGCAACTGGCGGATGGCTTTTTCGTCACCGCACAGAGAAAGCATTGGCTGTATGTAGCTGCTAAAACTTTTTCTTTGGATTTTAGCAGGGGCTTGAAAGGACTGCGCGACTTCAGCAACCACATCGGAAAGCGGAAAATCAATGCGCAAAAGATGATTTTGTTCTTCTTCCATGCGAGCGAGAAAAATCAGATCATTGGTTAACACGGTCATGCGCTTGGTCTGATTTTGGATCTCGTCAAGCCACTCGTTTTGCCCGAAATCCATTTGCAAAACCTCCGCCGCTGCATCAATAATGGTCAGCGGTGTTTTTATCTCATGACCGGCATCTGTGATAAACTGCTTTTGTTTTTCATAGCTTTCGGCCACCGGCTTGACAATGCGGCGCGAAAACAGCACAATAAGCAGAAAAACTACCAGCATACCTAGTACAGAGCCACCGATGCTGGTCAATAAAAAGGAGCGGAAGGTTGCAAGACTCCGGCCGCAGTCAAGAAAGATAATCTGTAGGCCGTTTTCTCGCTCCTGTGTTATATACCGGTAATCATCCATAAAGCCCTGCTGACTTTTGTCCGACCAGATTTCCTGTGCATAGGCAAGCGCTACAGAGGCGTCAACCGCAGCAATGCGTCCTAAATCAATCGACAGTACGTTTCCCTCCTCATCCAAAACCACAGAAAAAAAACGTGATTCGTAAGGGGTTTCCACAGGCAGAGGAATCTCCGGTTTATTTATGGGAAAAACCCCGTTATTGTCCGCTAGCACAGCTAAAATTCTATCCGCATCAGAAAGGATTCGCTGATAATTGAGAATGTTTGCACTGCCAATAATCAGCAGGAGAACCACAAATAAAGAAAGCATGGCTACGGCAATGAATTTTTGTCGCAGTTTATGGATCATGGGAGCTCCTCCAGTATATAGCCGGCGTTGCGGATTACACGAATCCGAATATCCGCTTGCAGCGCTGCCAGTTTTTTGCGCAGATAGGAAATATATACCCATACCACGTTTATCTCTGTATCGCTGTCATAGCCCCAGATTTTTTCCATAAAGCGCTCGGACGCAATCACGCGCCGGGGATTGCACAGCAACAGCTCCATCATCTGAAACTCTCGATTGGCCAGGCGAAAGCTTCCGCTGGGCGAGGAGAGCTCAAAGGTGGCACAATTTAGGCTTACATTCCCCAGCTGCAACATACTGCTGCTTTGCTCAGTATAGCTGCGCGTCATGGCGCGGATTCTTGCCACCAGCTCTTTGGCGTTAAACGGCTTGGTCAGATAGTCGTTGGCACCGCTATCCAGCCCCAGCACCTTGTCGTCGATCTCTGATTTGGCCGTTAACATTAGTACAGGGATATGGTTTCCCTGTGCGCGGAGTCTTTTTAATACAGTTAGGCCATCCAATCGGGGCATCATAATATCGAGAATTAGGCCGTCGTAAATGCCGCTTTCCAGATAGCTTAATGCTTCTTCTCCGTCAAATACCGCATCCACAGAATAATGGTTACGCTCTAAAATAGCTATTATCGCTTTAGAAAGCGCCCTCTCATCTTCCGCAAGCAACAGCCGCATAATCTTCTACCCCTATCCTTTCTGCTGATAAACAGCTTGCAGTGTACCATAAAAAGCAAGTCTAAATAAATTTTTGCCTTTAAAGACAGCATACGTGCTGTACTTTAATTCTACTTAAAAAGCCGATGAATGACGGGTGAAAATTTTATGCTGTCGCAGGGCCTGCCTGCTGCCGACTCTGCATCTTATGGGAAAGTTGGCATGCCTATCTTCCAGGAAAACAAAGGGTCTGTACAGCCGGACAAATAAGCTCTTGTCCAATTGCACAGACCGCATGTTTTGTGTTGGGGGTGCATTTTCGCCTTTCGGAAAGCCTGCTAATGCTACTTGGGCGGATATGGCCTATCCTTCCAATACCACCATTTTAGCTTTTCTGCCTCGTGCGTTTGGTTTTCCGCAAAATATACAGCCAGCCGAAATACATAGAGCTGGCATTTATCTTCCTGCAAGCCCTTATACAGACAGTCCTGTGCATACAGCTCCTCCGGATTTTTACCGACCAAATCGCTAATCCGCTGAATTCCAATATTGCGCAAATCCTGCTCAATATTCTTGCCCACACCGGGAATGGATCGTAAATCGCACATGGCAATCCTGCCTTTCTTCCGTTTGGCCCGCTTGAAGGCGATACCTCCTTTTGCCCTTGTAAACATTTTGCCTGCCCATTTTATGGCCTGCTGTTATCGATTTGTCTACCGCTTGCTGTTTAGGTAAGAAGAAAATGCGGACTGCGCTTTGTCATATTAAATGCCAGCACGTTGATAAATATACTCCACATTTTTAATAAAGCAGCTGTAGTCAAATAGTTTCATAATTTCCTGCCGGCTTAGGTATTTGGTAATGGCTGGATCTTCCAGCAGGAGAAACTGGAAATCCACCTGCTGCCGCCAGGCGGTATTGGCGTGCTTCATCACCATTTCATAGGCAACGTCACGCGACAAGCCCTTTTCCATCAACGCCAGCAAAACATGTTGGGAAAAAACCAGTCCTAGGCTGCGGTCGATATTATGCTGCATAATATCTGGGTAAATGTGCAGCCCCTCCATGATATTTTTAAATTGAAAAATCATATAATCCAGGAGAATGCAGCTATTGGGAATGATGATTCTCTCTACTGCATAATGGCTGGAATCCTGCTCATGCCAGATGGGGATATCCTCCATAGCAGCTAAGGCATTGGCGCGTATAATGCGGGATAATCCGGAAACAATCTCGCTGTCATAGGGCCGCTGTTTGTGCGGCATGGATAGGGAGCCCAGTTCGCCCTGCTCCATATTTTCGGCTACCTCGCGCACATCCGAGCTTTGCAGATTTCTAATTTCAGTGGCAAACTTTTCTATGCTGCTGCTGATAATGGCCAACGTGGACATATATTCTGCCGCGCGATCTCTTTGCAGAATCTGCGTGGTGGCAATGGCTGGATGCAGGCCTAGGCGGCGGCAAACAAAGGTTTCCACATGGGGATCGATACTGGAAAAGGTACCCACAGCGCCGTTCAGCTTGCCCACATTGATCATTTTACGGGCATGCGCCAAGCGGTCCAGGCTACGGTCGATTTCCTTAATCCAGACCACCATCTTCAGACCAAAGGTGGTGGGTTCAGCATAGGTACCGTGGGTTCTGCCCATCATTAGGGTATATTTGTATTTGGTAGCCAGATTAACCAGTACCCTGCGCAATTCATCCAAACGTCCTTGCAGCAATTCGCCGGCTTGACGCATTTGCAGGGATTGCACCATATCCGAAAGATCTGCGGAGCAAAGGCCGAGCGTAATATAGCGAGAGGCTTCTGGACTAAGAGATTCGCAAAGGCTAATTACAAAGGCAATGGTATTGTGCCGGGTTTCTTCCTCTATTTCTTCAATTCGCTCCACATCGTATTGCGCATGCTCTTTAATTTCCTCATAGGCAGATTTGGGTATTTGACCAATATCCGCCATAGCTTCGCAAGCTAAAATTGCAACATCCTTCATAAGCTGATATCTGTTTTCCTGGCTGAAGATTTTTACCATTTCTGGCATTGAAAACTGTTTTCCCATTCTGGATATCACGATATAGCCTCCTCCATCAAAGCTGTTCATAGGACAGGTATGCTCTTTGGGTATCCTGCCATATAAAGAGAATTGGCATTATTATAACATTTTTGCCTGCAAAAGCCAATAACTTGACAAAAGTTCCTAAAGAAATTATTATATATGAATAGGCATATTTTTATGAGGCAATGGAAAAAGGAGTATGAATAATGACGAACGTATATGATATTCTGGAAGAAAGAGGTTTTATTGAGCAATCTACCAATGCGCAAGAAGTAAGAGAGCTATTGGGCGGAAAAGAGCCGGTTACCTTTTATATTGGCTTTGATGCAACGGCAGATAGTCTTCATGTCGGCCATTTTATCCAGGTTATCGTTATGATGCATATGCAGCAGGCTGGGCACCGCCCTATTGCGCTTCTGGGTGGTGGAACAACAATGGTTGGCGACCCCTCGGGCCGTACAGACATGCGTAAGATGCTGACCAAAGAGCAGATTGATGAAAACTGCCAGAAGTTTAAGCAGCAGTTATCCCGTTTTATTGATTTTGATAAGGAAGGCGGCGCTTTGCTGGTGAACAATGCCGACTGGCTGCTGCCCTTAAATTATATAGAATTTTTGCGTGATTATGGCAAATATTTTTCAGTAAACCGCATGCTGAGCGCGGAGTGTTTTAAAACCCGTTTGGAGAAGGGCCTGTCGTTTCTTGAATTTAATTATATGCTTATGCAGGCATATGATTTCCTTGAGCTGAACCGCCGCTATGGCGCCATGCTGGAGCTGGGCGGCAATGATCAGTGGTCCAATATTCTGGCTGGTGCGGATTTGATCAGACGAGTTGAAGGCAAGCAGGCGCATGCCCTTACCTTTAAGCTTTTGACCAACAGCCAAGGCAAAAAGATGGGCAAAACAGAAAGCGGCGCCGTGTGGATTGACCCGGAAAAAACCTCTCCCTATGAGTTTTTCCAATACTGGAGAAACATTGAGGATGCGGATGTTGCCAATTGTCTTGCTCTGCTTACCTTTATTCCTATGGATGAGGTGCGCAGCCTAACGGATGTAGCAAGCGGTGCGGACATCAATAAGGCCAAGGAACGATTGGCTTATGAGGTGACGGCACTGGTGCACGGTAAAGAGAACGCCGACCAAGCCTTATCTGCCGCCAAAGCATTGTTTGGCGGTGGCGGGGATATGGCAAATGTTCCATCTACCGAAATTTCAGCTGCTGATTTTGGCGAGGGAATGGATATTATTTCCCTGCTGTCCGCTTGCGGCCTGGTTGCTACCAATAGTGAGGCCAGACGTCTAATCAAGGATGGCGGCATTTATTTGAACAATGTGCGTGTTACCGCCTTTGATCAGAAGGTTGGCAAAGATGCATTTCAGGATGGTTATGCTATGCTGCGTAAGGGCAAAAAGGTCTATCATAAGGCAATTTTAAGCTAAGCAAGCAGCTTTTTCCAGAATTCACAAAGGAGCCACGGTTTGTCGACCTGGGCTCCTTTTTTCTTTATTTTCCGGAAGGCGGTCTGGTACTGTTGCTCTCTGTTAAGGCCATCTCTTTGGGGATGGTCTTTATCCACTGTGCCTGCTTCTCCCGTTGCAAACGCTCCGCGACCAGCCGGTTATATTCCTCAGTCAGTCTGTCCAGGTAAGGGGTTTGCGAGAGGGGTTGCCGGCGCTGTGCTACCAGCTTGTTGTATTCTCCTTGCGACAAATCCAGATAGGGCGTTTTTGATGTAGACTGCATAATGCGATTCAGCAATGGCGTTGCACCTTGTGCCTGTTGCAGACTGGCTGCTTTCCAAGGTGCTGGCAAATGGTTATCCGCTACGCTGTTCTTTCCGATAACGTCCGGAAGACTGCGGGAAGCGGTTCCTGTATCCCCAAACAAACTACCAGAATTTATTCTGATATTATCCTATATATGTCTGTTTGAGATAACGTAACCTCTATGAACATAATATGCTATTCTCAATATTATGGTTATAAAGATTCTTCATCTATATCATTTATTATTTCATAATCTGGCCCTACTTTTTTACGGAGTATCTCTTCTATACTATTAAGATTGTTAATAAATTGTCTTTTCTTTTCTGCATCTTCAAACCCAATATAACTAAACTCCATACCATTATTAAGATACAAGCTATCAAACATTTCCTGCAACTTGATGCATCGCGAATCTATGTCTATATCATTAATTAATGTATTAGGTAAGTCATTAGCTATTAAATCATTGTTATCATTATAAACCCATACAGGAAAACATTTATAATCCAACTTTAATTTTATCTTCTTCATCATTCTACCCCTTTTGTGTTTAGGGAAACTGGATTTGCTCCAACGATATATCCGTTATTGCCAATAGTTATTGCCACCCTTTGTATAGTTCCATTATAGACAAATTCATATATCGGTCTTCCAGTCCCTCTACCTTGATATCCAACAATTTTTCCCTTATTCACTGCATTTATTATATAATTAGGTATTTTATTTTGTGCAATTCCTTTATTTGCAAAATCTGAACCATGTTCTTTGATAATATGCATGAGTTCGGCAGACTCACTACCCTTTTCAAGCCAGACTATTCTTGAATCAGAATTTTTTGTTATCCTAACAACATTATCAACGTTATACTTAACTCCGCTTTCTGCTAATTCTCTCATTAGCTCTTTATCAAGGTCATCTCCACCAGCACCCTCATCGGCAGGAAAAGGAATACTATCATCCTGGTTATAGGGTGTCGCAGTGGTATCTTCTTTATCAAGATAAGTATTCTGTGTATGATGCGAAGTATCCTCTAAGGAGGCAACATTATTTGCTAAAGAATTGAGCGCTCTAGTGCTGTTGCTCTCTGTTAAGGCCATCTCTTCCGGGATGGTTGTTCTCCCCTGTGCCTGCTGCTCCCGTTGCAAACGCTCCGCAACCAGCCGGTTATACTCCTCAGTCAGTCTGTCCAGATAAGGGGTTTGCGAGAGGGGTTGCCGGCGCTGTGCTACCAGCTTGTTGTATTCTCCTTGCGACAAATCCAGATAGGGCGCTTTTGATGTAGACTGCATAATG
>CALXSV010000124.1 GCA_944391235.1 uncultured Clostridia bacterium
ATACGGACCGGCGTCTGGCGACGCCCTCCGGGAATCTCACCCCTCCGAGGATCTCTCCGAGCTGCCCCCATTGTTTGCGGCTGTGGCTGGGCAGGGGTACCATTATAGGCTGACGGGGTCATGGCGCGGCAGCTTGCCAGAGCTGCCTTGGACTGGGTGGACCCGCTGGGCACCTTGCTTGCCGTCTTTGATGCGGAACTTCTCCCGCACAGGTGGTCTTCGCGCACCCAGCCCGTCGCTGCCCCCCTCGTCAGGGGACCGTCAGCTGATGTTGATCCGTTGCCGGTTATTCCGTTTTCGAGGTGCATGGGAAGTTATAGCTATTTCGCAGTCAATAGCTTCCCGGCAGAGCGAATTGGATGAGGATGGAGTCCATGATCTTCAAATCTTCACCTTCCAGAGTGATTCGGACTCTGACCAACAGAGATGTCTGTATGGGTGATAGTCGTTTCTGTTCTGGATGGTACCAATCTGAAATGCGGATGCCTCCATAGGGGCCAACGGAAGTCTCAACGGGATATGTACAGGAAAGCACAACCAGGTCATTTCGGATCGTCCGTTCGCATACGCCAAAACGGTCTGCCAGACGTTTTGTGGTGTCAAACCGCGCGCTGCACAGGTACTCCCAAATCGCCTGCCTGCGCTCCGACGGCCCCAATCACCTCACCCCCTCACCTCGCTCTGTGGTTTGGAGTATAAAGCAAGACCCGGCAAGGTAATTGCCGGGTTATCAATATTTTCAATAGGTTAGATTTAATTCTCCATTTTAAATAATTTTTATCATTTTTCTTGTATAAAGCGACTAATATGCTATTTATGTCGAATAATAATTAAGCCCAAAGAGATAAAAGCACAATGCTTCCTCATATGTCATCCGTTCCACTCCATGTAAGCAGGGAAGGACCGTACAGTCCCTCCCCTCTTTCCTAAGGATTCCGCCACGGCCAGCCGCCCATCGAATTGTCCAGCAACATGATCAGCGCGTAGAGCGGCGTCTTGCCGCTCCACATGCCCACCATGGAAAAACAGTACATGTTCGCTACGCATTGCTCAAACCCGCTGAGAATGAACACCTTGATCTTAAACGGACAAAAAGATTTTTGAGCAATCTTTTGGTTTTTTTGGACATTTTTGCTCTTTTTACCTATTATTGAAACATTGTATTTTGCACAAATTCGGCCTTTTTTCGCGAATTTGTGGTGGACCTTATGGTCAAAAACCATTGGGGCAGCGACTTTTATTCAGAAAGTCATTTGTAAGAAAACGACCGCACTTGTGGTACCCACCCACAATCGTCTACGCAGTAGATGGCTCAGCACCCCCTGCATATTGAAGCGTGTACTTTCGCCGTTTTACGTTTCAGTATCTCTGAGTTCTGAGAGATACTGACTGCTTCCAGCAACCAAAGCCCAAAGAGGAGGGTATACTTTACAGCATGTATTTCTCTTTTGGCACGGACCCAAAACACAGTAATTCCCCTCACAGTATCAACTGCCTGCCAGATAAACTGCATATCAGAGGACGGCACAGCGAACCCAGTTTGAAATCAAATCGCAACCACATCTTATCACTTCTTGAGTCAAAAGTTCATCCATACTGTTTTGGATGCTTAAACATTTGGCCGCGTGCCCATTAATTACTCAAAATCGAAACCGCTCCAAATCGGTTTTCCAGTGTAAATTTTGGCAGTTTCCTGCCCCTGAAGAACGCGAAGCGCCCCAGCCGCCATTGCCTCCATTTCAAACTCCCCCGGATAGGCCGTAACGGGAGCAATCCAATCGCAGGCCTCTGTGATCTGGCGAACCAAATCCTCTGAGTAAACCATGCCGCCCCCCAGAAGAATCCCGTCCACCTGATGCAGAACAGCCGCCATTGCACCGATGCATTTTTCAATCTGATAGATCATGCTGTTCCAAATCATGCTTGCCTGCTGATCCCCAGCTGCAGCTTTCTGGGTAAGTTCCACAGCGTCGGAAATTCCCATGTGGCTGACGAATCCGCCATTTTGGGTGCACAGTCCTTCCAGAGTATGTAAATCGTGATCTCGGCAGTACTTTACCAGATTCATTACAGAAATGCTGCCACAGCGCGTTGGCGCCATCGGACCTTCCCCTCCGGCAATGTCAAAACCATCTACCATACGACCAGCGCGATGCGCAGACACTGATATCCCCCCGCCAATATGACACACGACAAAATTACAGTCCTCATATCGTTTTCCCAGCACTGCGGCGTGTCGAATCGCTGTTTCTTTCAAATTGAGTGCATGCAAATGGATTGTGCGATAGATTCCCTTAATCCCCGTCATGCGGGCCACATCCTGCAATTCATCCACATCTGGAGGGTTCACAATAAATGCATGGCCGCCATACTGCACCGCAAATTCTTCGGCTAGCTGTGGTCCCAGTTGCGCTGGGTGCTGGACCCCGTTTGCGCCCCGCCGTGCATGGTCCAATACAG
Organism: uncultured Clostridia bacterium; assembly: GCA_944391235.1. Classification (GTDB taxonomy): domain Bacteria; phylum Bacillota; class Dehalobacteriia; order UBA4068; family UBA4068; genus CALXSV01. The sequence goes on from CALXSV010000124.1 coordinate 2,461, forward strand.
TATCATCAATGATATAGGTTCCACCTTCCATAGGGAAACAACCGCCACCACGGCCGACAACTGCTGCAATATCTCCCAGATCGACCTGCTCATTGTCAAGCGCCTCCTGGATCATCTGCTTGCGGTAGGGTAACTGGTCTGAAATGGTCGGATACTCCGCCAGCTTTTCAGCGTTATGGGAAATGATCTTCTTAAACAGGCATTTTTGATCATTAAATAGTGCCACTTTCGTTGATGTCGAGCCAGGGTTAATTGTGAGGATTTTCATATCTATTCCTTTCTGCACGGTTACACTATTTGTTTAATAATCTTCAGCTACGTATGCTGCCAACGCAATCGAATTGTACTTATCACTAGCTGTTGACGCCCTAGATACCAGAACAATCGGTACCTTTGCTCCCAATACAAGCCCTGCTGTTTCTCCGCCAGCAATATCTGTAATTCCTTTAGCCAGCACATTGGCGCTCACTAGGTCTGGCATGAGCAGCAGATCTGCATTCCCCGCTACCGGACTCTGATACCCCTTGATGGCAACGGCTTCCGGGTTGATTGCCAAGTCCAGTGAAATGGGCCCTTCCACTACACAGCCCGTAATTTCTCCGCGCCGGCTCATCTGCTTTAATATATCTGCATCTACCGTTTCTTGGATCTTAGGGCTTACTTTCTCGTTTGCCGCAATGACAGCAACAGAGGGGTTCTCTTCTCCTAATGCATGACGCAGGCGTACAGCGTTTTGTAGGATAGCCTTTTTTTGGTTTAAATTTGGATGAACATTGAGTGCCGGATCGGTAACGGAAAGGATTTTGGGGCCAAAGCCATTTGGCCATGGATCCATGACATAATTGCCGCAAACAGACAATACGTCGCTGTCTCTCAAATGGTTTTCTTTTTTTAGAACATTGCTCATTAACTCCGCCGTCTGCATGTTCCCTTTCATGATGATATTGGCACTCCCTGTACAAACTAACTCCGCGGCGCAGGCAACCGTTTGTCCAACTTCCGTACGATGTACAATTTCATAATCGGCCGTACTTTCGCCCATTGTATGAAGTAGCGCACATATTTTCTCTTGATTTCCAATGAGAATTGCATGAATCAATCCGCTTTTCTGCGCTATAGAGACTGCCTGCAACGCATGAATGTCCTCAGCGCAGCAGAGCACCAACTTTGCCTTTGTGCACCTAGCTTTTGCGCTTTCGGCAAGATCTTTAAAATTATCAATCATTAAATCAGCTCCTTTTTACGTCATATCTGCAAAATCATGTAACACTTTATCCAAAATCTGTTCGGCGTTTCTGCGGATTTCCCGTGAAACCCCATTAAAGGGAAAGATTGCCCTCTCAGGGATTTCCACACCTCTGTGTACCATTAGGCATTTCAGCAGCAGGGATGCGTTGGAATCCATAAAGTAGATAGGCATTAAACGGTAGATGAGCGCGGTAATTTTTTGACATGTGTCAAAGTCCTCCATATCAACAGCTCGGATCCACCGGCTCCAAATATCCGGAACAACATTCGCCATACCTGTAATAGCGCCACTGCCACCAAACGCAAGATTGTCCAAAAACTGATCATCAAAGCCTGAGTACACTTGAACTTGGCGTGCCGCACGAATATTACAGCATTGAAAAACGTGCATTCGACTGCTTATAGTATCTTTGATTCCAATAATATTTTCTGTATCCTGCACAAGTCGCTCAAACGTTGCTGGGGAAATCGAATACGTACTTCTATTCGGGAAATTATACAACATGATATTTCCATTCACCGCATCAGCTACAGAACGATAATATGCATATATTTTTTCCTGGTCCAATGCGTAATAAAATGGGCTCATGACTATGGCGGCCTCAAACCCCATGCGGATTGCCGCATTGGAAAGAGAAACCGTTTCGTCATAGCACATCGTCCCGGTTCCTGCATATAGCTTGATCCTACCACCCGCATACTCACTGTAAAACTGAAAGAAGGCTTCTTTTTCTGCCACGGATAAACTTGTAAATTCACCAGTAGATCCCAATACAAGGATTCCATTTATCCCTTTTTCAATCAAAAAATCAATAATCCTTTTGTTTGCTGGATAGTCCGGTTTTTCATCTGGACCAAACGCTGTGACCGCCGCACAAATAATTTCTGCCATTAGAACCACCTTTCCCCCTGAATAAAGGCAAAAAGATGGCTGCTTGAGCAAGCAGCCATCTTTTTGATTGCCTGGATTACTT
>CALXSV010000125.1 GCA_944391235.1 uncultured Clostridia bacterium
CGGTCGCCATCGTTAATCCAGATTCTCATACCTTTAACGGTAACTTCATCTTTGGTACCGTCAACAGCAAATTCAATACCTTTGACTTTCAGGGCTTTATAAGCATCAGAGGCAGTCGTGGTTGCCACTTCAATCTCTGTTACTTTGCCGTTTTTGTCCAAGGTGAGCTGAGCCAGCGCGCCGGCATCAATGTCATCTGTTTTGATGTCGTCAGAATCTTTAACCGGGTAGGTAACGGTCTCGCCGTCCGGCAGGATTACGTCAACGCCGGTAATTTCATACTTAGCATCATCGTCTTCGTCAATATAGCCGTCCAGACCTTTGGTGCCATAGATGTATTTGTCGATAACACCATAGATGTAGCTGGTGGTGGTGTTGGCGACGTAGGTGAAGTAACCAGGTACATAAGCACCGGCAAATTTCACTTCTTTAGCCTGACCGGATGCTTTATTTCAATCGGAGACGGTGATCAGGTTGTTTACGCTGTAAACAGAGGTATTCAGTGCATCATAGGTGGTGCTGCTGATAACGGCTTCGCTATCATTGTAGTTGCCCAGGGTGCCTTCGGTGCCGCTGTAAACCAGGTACAGCTCAACATCTTCGAAGAACTGGCCAACATTACCGGCTGCGTAAATGACATCGCCTTTAACCAGTTTATCCGGAGTGATGAAGGCTTTGGTGTCCATGTTCCAGAAGACAACATCAGTATTCGCATTCTTGTCTTTCAGCTTGATCTCGTTGTTGGCAAGACCTTCATAGTCGTCGCCAGCATCCGCCGCTACCAGGGTAACTTTGCTGGAGCTTACGGAGCTCACAATACCATACTGTCTGTCAGTATAGCCTGCATAATCCACTGCAGCATAGGCTTTTACGCCGCCCTGGCTGGTGAACCAGTTGTAATCATTGTCATCCGCGGTGAAGAATTCGATAAGAGCTTCGTCCGCTTTCTTGCTGTCCTGACCGAAAGCAACTTCGGTTTCCAGGCCAACGTATTTGATTTCGCCGTTTACTTTGTTGTTGTTTTCTACATCAACAGTCAGGGTAGCAACCTGGCCAGCCAAGTCTACCAGTTCGCCGTCATAGATGTAGTATTCATCCGCAAAAGGAACGTTAATCGGATCGTCCCAATCATAGTTTTCTGCATCGAATTCATCGTAACCAAAGACGCGGGCAACGATCTGGCCTTCATCGAAGTCAGAGTAAGCCCAGCCCAGGGATTCGAGCAGATCGCCGGTTACATAATTATAGCCGCCGACACAAACGGTATCCAGGCCCTGGAATACGACTTCAACGTCTACGCAGCCAAAGACAGCATAGAGCATGGTAACGCCATCATAGCGGCCAAAGAAGTAATCTTCCAACTGCTGATTGTTCAGAGCATCAGCAATGGCGTTCTTTTCATTGGTCTTCCAGGCAAGATAGGTGTAACCATCGTCATCTACCAGACCAATTGCGGAAGTGAGCGTATCTTTGCCCACATATTTTACTTTGTAGCAATCCAAAGCTTCGGCAGAGACGGAAGCCATTTCCGCACGAGTGATGTAGGTAGGACCAACATACTGGATGTAATCGAGCAGACCAATGGCTTCTGCTTTGTTGGCATAGCCAATCGGATAGGTGCTGTCGAAGTTGTAGCCCAGGATACGCAGAACTACGGTAGCAACTTCCTGCATGGAAACTTTGCCGTTCGGGTCAAATTTATTTGCGCCGCGACCAATCATCAGATCGTTGGCAAGAACAGTGTTGATGTAGCCTTTGCCCCAGTAGTTAGCAGGCACGTCAGTGAATTTGCTGGCCTGTTCTGCATAGTAATCAACCTGACTATAAACGCCAGCCAGATGGGTAGCGATTACAGCAAATTCAGCACGAGTGAGGTTGCTGTCCGGACGATATTTGGTACCAATACCATCGCCCTGCAGTACGCCCAGAGCAGTCAGCTTATAAATAGCAGACGCCCATTCGTCTTTCGTATCAGCCAAATCGGTGTAGGAAGCAATCTGCTCATCGCCAACGCCGGGGTTATCGGCAAGGGCGGTAGCTGCGAAAGCCAGCACCATGACCAATGCGAGAAGAACAACTAAAGTTTTCTTCATTTTTGGTTTCCTCCTAAGAAAATTGGTTAAAATAAGAGTTACCACCAAGGTGGTCTTCGCCTTGTTGAAAACTGTCTAGCCACAGTATGCAACAGACGGAACTAAAAGTTGGGTGACGAGTTCATTCCCAGTTGCGGGTGTTGCTACCCTAGAACGTTGTGACCGGGCTCTATGGGGTTTCCCAGCCATTTCCTTTCGAAATCTGGCCGAAAACGGCTGTACCGGGGTGTTCCCCACAGCCTATGCGTCTGTTTATAAGTCCCTAAAGCAGACGCTTAGCCCCTCCGGACAAGAGCGGTGGACAGTCGCTTTTGTACCGGAATTAGAATTTTGTGTAGGAAAAATATCCTACCTCCAAATTCTATCATCATAACTACAATATTTCCACTCTTTTTCTTGCAAAAATTTATAAAAATTTTTATATATCCCCTAAGCTGGTAAAAGATTAAGCACGGACGCATATGTCTAGGGCATTATTACCAATTTTTGGAAGTTGACGGGGCGACAATCCTATGTATTATATAAATTTACAATCTTAATGGTAAAGGAGATATGCCAATGTATCAAAAATACTACACATTTACGAAACCCGGCGGGGATAAGGTAAAAGTTAAGTTCCGTGGCAAAACAGAGGAAGAGGCTATTAGGCGGCGTGACCAGGCTATACTCGAATATGAGCAAGGGCTTTTTTTCTTCAACAACAAAACGTCGTTGGCTGATTATGCTCAGGAATATATACAAAGGAAGAAACTGAGCGCAGATGGCAAACGCCGCCTACAGAGGCATGTCATTGCCAATATAGGGCAGTTTGCCATTAAAGATATACGGGTTGCGCATATAGAAAAATGCCTGCAAGAGGTAGTGGGCAGCAGTAGCAGCAACATCAACAAAACATGGTCGGTCATGTACCGCCTTTTTCAGACAATCGTCAATGATGATATTCTGATGAAAAATCCCATGGATAAGGTGGAGCGTCCCCGTGGCACGCGCGGCCGTCGCAGGCCCTTGAATACCACGGAGCAGAAACTTTTTCGCCAGGTATTGCACGAAAGTATGGCCTGCGCCGATGCGGGCAGCAGTCGCCGTGCGGATTTGCTGTTTGGTCTGACCTACGCCTGCGGCCTGCGCCCAGGCGAGGTACGCGCCTTATCCTGGAAGAATGTGTTTTTGCATGAAAAGCCTTTTCCTTTTATCCGGGTATGCAGTGCGGTAAAAACCAAATCGCGCAGCATAGGCGAGCCAAAAACAGAGGCAGGCAAGCGGGACGTGCCCATTCCCGACTGGTTTGCCGTGTATCTGCGGCAATATTTTAAGGAATGGAAAGCAAGCGGCAGCCAAAATCCCCTGCTATTTCCTGCTGTAGATGGGGAGCCACTATCCGAGGCCGCCTATCAGAACCGCTGGTTGCTTTTGCTAAAACGCATGGCAGAGGTTGCGGAAAAGACAAGGTCAGGCAATAAAATGTCAGCTAAAGCCGCTATTGGCAGCGAGCTGACGCCCTATTATTTACGCCACACTTACCGCACCAATTTAATGGAAGCAAAAGTGGAGCCCATGGTAGCCGGGCACTGGATGGGGCACGATAGCCACATCTTCTCTGATATTGGCTATGCGCATATTACCAACCAGATTATTGAGGATGCCGTAAAGGCACTAAATAAGTATGAATTGAGCTGTGCATACACACCCGAAAAACGCAAAAATTCATAGGTTTTTGGTGAAAAATTTTTTCTTTACCTGCTAATTGTCTCCCGAATGTCTCTTTTGTGTCTCCTGACATTATGTGCTTTATGCTCCATATTTCCCTGCACTTATTCGATTACAGGGAAATATGGGACAGGCTATATACACATTACCAGACTGAACATTTAATGAAAAAAATCACTACAAGGGTTGTTTACTATGCAGAACAGGCCAGCAAATTCACTGACGTGCCTGCTAACTACTGGGGCAAAGCCTATATCAACACCGCTTATGCCAATGAGCTGATGATTGGCCGCGGCGGAAACAAATTTGACCCCAACGGCAAAGTT
>CALXSV010000126.1 GCA_944391235.1 uncultured Clostridia bacterium
CAGCATAGCAGTGGCAGTCTCCTGCAATACTGCAGTTAGCTGCTCACGTAAAGCATCCAGCTGCTCGACGCTAAGCAGCGACTTGCTGCTGCGCGGCCGGGCAGCCTGTGCATCACACAGCCGCAGAGCATGCGCATCATCAACACTAAGCCCATTGGCACGAATACTGGGAAAATCCAGTTTATCCGGTGTATCAACCAAGGGGAGCGTATCGTTTACCGTAATATAATACGCGCCAGCCGGTGCAGGTGCATGCACGGTGAAAACAGTACTATTGGCCAACACTACCTGAAGATAGAGCAAAAGCTGCAATTTAAGCCCAGCAGAAATGTCTTCACTGCTGATACTAGCCTGTCCGGTCTTATAATCAATAATACGAAAATAGGCTATGCCGTTCTCCACATCCTCCGCCATATCCACACGATCAATACGTCCAGATAACTCCATATGACGGCCATCGGGAAGTTTGAGATAAAAAGCGGGAAGCGCGTCCGGCTGTCCTACATTGCCAAAGGGCAGCTCATAGGCCACCGGGATAAATGCACCCTGGCTTAGTTGCCGCGCCACCAGCAAAACAGCAGCCACCAAAGTACGCTTTAAGCGGTGGGACAGATAAGCATAGCGAGAGGAGCTACTCATAATACCAGCGAGAAACTGCGGTAGACAGTCATGCAGCACACGATCCACCAATAGTTCTGCCAACTGCTCATCCACCTGTTCCCAGGCAATCTTCCGCTCGCGTAGATACAGCCCCACAGCGGAGAGCACATAATGGTACAAATCACCGCGCTCTCTAGCTGTTAACCCAAATTCCCGCCGCTGCTGTAATTTAAGTCCATAAGCGGCAAAATAGGAAAATGGACATCTACGAAAACGCTCCAACCGAGAGACAGATCCGCGCAGCGTACCCCCGTGCATGCGCCTCAGCAATCCTTTGCTCAGGGTCTGCCTATTCGCAGAAAAATACAGGCCATAGCGCACCTGTTTAAGAGCCTCCGCATAAGCGCTATGCGAAGCGTAATGCTGATAAACAGCCTGCCAGAGCGGCTCCAGTGGATTCCGACGCAAACCGGCTGCCATAGTGCTGATTTCCGCAGCGCCACTTAACAGCTGAGAGGCATCCTGCACAAAACCTACCTTTTCCAATACAAGCTGTGGAAAAGCAGCAAAAAGTCGCCGTACAAGTGGCGAGGGCTGGCAGACCTGTCCTTCCACATTCTGCGGATAACTGACGTATAAGCGTTCGCTGCTGCGTGTTAAGCCAATATAAGCAAGATAATTTTCTCCAAATTGCAGGCTTTTTCTATCCTTGGCCAACTGTATGCCTTGCGTAGCCAACAGCTGCCGGTCCGCATCGCGGAATAGCCCATCCATAACAATTCGCCGAGGCAGCTCTCCTTCCACAGCACCCAACAGGAATTCCGCACGAATGTCCGGGTTACGGCTGCGCTCCAGAGAGCCAATCATCACCTGATCCAAACCAGGTGGAATGGTGGAAAAAGTCAGGCCGGATAGTGCTGTTTCATACAGATCACGCATCTCTTCCCCGCTCAGCTCCACTTCTCCATAGCAAACTCCGCTTCAGCGAAAAAATCCAGCAAAAGCTTTTGCGCCTGCGCATGTTCAGCTGCCATTTCTCCATCACCCGCAGCAAGTGCGGCATCTATTAAAGCATTGAGGCGGTTTTGCACCTGCCAATCAGCCAACAACTGATTAAAAGCAGCATGAAAACAGGCTGCTGTACTCTGGTTACCCACAGCAGCCAGAAATTTCATAACAGGCCCGGCAGCCAGGCCAGTAATCTCATTTACCTGCGCAACAAGCGCCTCGGTCTCCGCATCCTCATGCAGAAGAGGAAACTGCCAGGGCAAGCGCGACCAGTGATAAAAGCGTACGCCATGCGCCAAACAGTAATTCTCCAAAAGATCTGCTCGCTCGCCAAAAATCGGACTGAGGCGATTCTTTAAAAGGCGAAACATTGGGCGGTAGCCTGGCTTTTCTGCCCATACCTCCAGTACGGCCCTTAGCAACTCGACCAACGGATGATACAAAAGCAGCTTTTTGCTGTCAATAAAATAGGGGATTTGCGCACGCCCAAGGGTATCGGACAGCAGGCTCTCATAGCAAGCGGTATCGCGGCAAAGAACACTGATGTCCCGGTAATGCAATCCTTCTTCCCGTACCAGGCGGCAAATCTCCCGCGCTACAGCTTCCAGCTCCAGCTCACGATCATTGGCTGTCCACAAACGCAGGCCTTCCGGCCTACTGCAATAAGCAGGGACCGATTCCCCGGCAAACAGGCGCTCCACCGTATCCAGAGTCCTTTGTGCAGCAAAACGACCTGCTCCCCTATGCAGACAAACCGCAGGCTCAAGCGCAACACCCAGCTTCATAGCCAGATCCTGAATCCGTCCATAGGTACGCCAGGTGGGGTAAAAGGCTTCCTCCTCATGAATCACTTTGTCCGCCTGCTGTGAATCAAGACATAGGGCAATACTGACGCGCGGACAAACCTCCAGGAAAGCGGAAATCACCTCCATTTCGCAGGGAGTAAATTCTGCATAGCCATCAATATAAACCTGCGCATTTGCACAATATCCTGCACGAATACGCTGTGCTAGATAGGCCATGCGCTCCGCATAGCCTCCGTTACCCACAACCTGCTCATATTCTGCATAAAGCAGGGCAATCTCCAGCAAACGCGCTGCTGCATCCGGATTGCTACTGGCCAGATGTTGCGCGGCCTGCTGCAGCTGCAAGGCGCTAACACCATATACTTGCATCTCCTCCGCTGCAGAAACCAGCTGCGCGGCAAAGCCAGCGCGGTGCGCTGCCCCAGCAAAGACCTGCAATTGCCGCTCATGTCTACGTATCAGACTGCGCATCAGCAGCAGCTTGCCAGCCTCCGAGCGGGCTGCCGGTAGCTGCTCGCCATTGTCCTTAGCGGCCTGGCGAATCAGACGGGAAAAGGAGGTAACCTCGGCCCGGCAAAAGCCACCAGCCGCACAGGTCTCCGCCAACAGGCGTTCGTTAATAAAGGTAGCCTGCTGTGGCACAATAAACAACAAGGGGCTGCCCAAGGCGTCCGCATCAATCATGGCGGCTAGCTCATGCACGCATAAATGCGTCTTTCCTGCTCCAGCGGGGCCAAGTATAAATCTTAGGCTCATGAGAAATTCTCCTGCTTAAACGCGCTATTCCAAACCGCGCCTAACCATCATCTGGGCGCAGACCCAAGCCTGCTGCTCTCCTGTGGTTAGACGCGGTCCAAATTCTACAACAAAGACAAGGGCTCACACATTTAACTCTACAATGGTAACGCCAATGCCACCTTCTTTATAAGTTCCATCCCGATAGCTTTTTACCAATCGATGATCCTTTAAATAATCATGCACAAAATTACGCAGAGCGCCGGTTCCGCGCCCATGATTGATCTGCACGACCCGCAAACCGGCAATAAAGGCATCATCAATATACTTATCCAACTCCGGCAAAGCCTCCATGGTATCCAAGCCGTGCAAATCCAAACTGGCCTCAATGCTGGCGGTCTTGTTTCTAGCCAGCTCGCTGCCGCTTAAACCGCGTGTTTTCTTCGCCTTCTTGGGTATTTTGCTTTCATCAGCCAAACGCAAATCTTCTAATTTGGAGCGAAGCTTCAGCATACCTACCTGTACGCTAACCTCACCGCCATTATCCGGAAGCGCGGCAATGGTACCATACTGATTCAGTTTGGGCAAGAACACATAATCGCCCAACTTTACCGTGGTCGGCGCGTCGCCTTCAAATACGGGCTCGGGAACCTCCTCCTCCAACTGCTTACGCCAATCTTTGAGCTTTTTCTGTGATTCCTGCCATACCCGCTGCGCAGACTGTTTTTCGGCAATTTTTTTCTTCTCCTCATCAAACAGCTGGCGACTCTTTTCCAGGGTTTCATCGATAATACGCTGCGCTTGCTCATGCGCTTTGCGGATAATTTTGGATTCGCGAGCCTGCATCTGCCGCTCTCTTTCCTTTAACTGGCGCTCAAGCTTTTCCGCGTTCTCCGACAAGAGGGCGGCCTGTTGCTGCTCCTCTGCCAGTTGCCGCCGCATATCCTCCAAATTGGCCAACATAGCGGCCACTGCCGCATCTTCGTTGGATAGGCTGTTGGCCGCATCCGTGATAATGCTTTCCGGCAGGCCCAATCGCCGACTGATTTCAAAAGCGTTGCTTTTGCCGGGTAAGCCCATTGTTAAATGATAAGTGGGAGATAAGGTGGCAATATTAAACTCCATGCTGGCATTTATAAATCCTGGTGTGTTATAGGCAAAGGCCTTTAGCTCGCTATAATGGGTAGTAGCAACAATCTTTGCGCCACGCTCCCGCGTATATTTGAGTATGGCCATAGCCAAAGCAGCGCCTTCCGTTGGGTCTGTACCAGCGCCTAGCTCATCAAACAAAATCAGACTCTTGTGATCGGCTTCTGCTAGAATTTCTACAATATTGCTCATATGCGAACTGAACGTGGATAGGCTTTGCTCAATGCTTTGTTCATCGCCAATATCAGCCCATACCGTACGAAAGGCGTAAATTTCGCTGCCCTGCTCAGCCGGTATATGCAGACCGGACATAGCCATGCAGGTAAGCAGACCAATTGTTTTTAAGGTAACCGTTTTACCACCGGTATTGGGACCGGTTATCACCATAGCGGAAATATCCGGGCCAATTTCCAAGTCAACCGGAACTACCTGAGAGGCAGCAATCAAAGGGTGGCGGGCTTTAATAAGACGAATCAAACCATTGTCATTTATATGCGGCGAAGCTGCGTCAAAATCATAGCTCAACTGCCCCTTAGCCAGAATAAAGTCCAGCTTAGCCAGGATATTCAGATTGGCGGAGATCTCACTGGAAAAGTTTTGCACCACTAAAGATACAGCGCGCAGAATCGCGTTTATCTCATCCTCTTCTTCCCGGCGCAATGCGGCCAACTCATTATTAAGCTCCATGACCGCCAGCGGCTCAACAAACAAAGTTGCGCCCGAACTGCTCATATCATGCGTTACACCAGCCACCTGACCACGGTATTCCTGCTTAACCGGCACCACAAAACGGTCATCACGAATTGTAACAATGGGGTCTTGCAAAAACTTGGCGGTGGCTGGATTTTTGATTAAACTATCCAAACGAAAACGTACCTGCTCGGCGCGCTGCGCCTTTTTACGGCGAATGCCCGCCAGACGCTCGGATGCATTATCATTGATACTGAGATCCGGAGAAATAGCCTTATCCACTGCGCTTTCCACAGTACGAACAAAAACCAAAGAACGGCCCAAACCGGTCAATACGGGAAAATTTCCCTTCAAATCACTAAAAAAGCCTTTTGTTGTGCGTGCGCTGCGGCACAGCGCAGCAACATGCACCAGTTCCTCGGGACTAAGAACACCACCAATCTCTG
>CALXSV010000127.1 GCA_944391235.1 uncultured Clostridia bacterium
CTAACCAGTGAATACTCTATTTACGAGATTCCTATCTTACCGCAATGGGCTGGCAAAAGCATTGCCATGCTGCAAATCCGGCAGGAGTATTCCATCAATATCATCGCTATTAAAAACGGCAACGATCTAAATCCGGTTCCGCATGCCGAATACGTATTTAAAAGCAGCGACCATGTGGTGGTCATTGGCAAATCCACAGACGTATTCAGATTAACGGCAAAAACCTGATCCCAATCAGCGCGCCCAGCCAGCTTGCAGCAAAGTGCATAAGAGCAACAAAGCAGGCAGACAGCAAAAACTGTCTGCCTGCTCTTTTTCAGTGCAAAACAGGCTTTTGTACGTGACAAACAGCCCATTATGGTATTGGAAAAACGCAGCGGCGCTTATTGTAAGCCAGTCGAATTCAACAAATTGCCAACCTCATAAAGCAGGGTCTGGCTGTTGCGGATTTTATAGGCGCCGCTTCCACTGCTGCGATAGACAATATTGAGATTACCCAGAAGAAGATGCATAGGTTGTCCTTGAATCAACATGTCAATTTCTAACACAACATCGCTTTGCGCATAAGAGCGAAAAGGAATAGGAAGACGGCTACAGCGGTATCCGCTCAGCACAAGAGCCAGCTGCTGCAAATCTAGCTTATCCGTAACATCTGCCTGTGCATAGCTTACCCGGTAAATCTGGCAGGCATCCACATCCTGGACAATCGGTCGGGGCAGCAACAGAAAAGCGAACAACAGAGCCAAAAAGGCAAGTACAAAAACCAAACGAAGCTTCATTTGCTTAGACATATTGACCTCCCTTCCGGCATATGTGGGTGCAGCACCAGTCCGCCTATTTACGGCAAATCTATTTATCGATGGTATAGGTTGTAGTGTAAGTGGGGGTTTGCGCCGGCTTATGCGGCTTGCTCCTCTTATGATGCCCCGTATAGGTAAGCGCGGCAATCACAGTGGTGAGCGGAATACATAAAAGCATACCTGCGCTGCCAGCCAGTGCCTGGAGCAGCTCCACAATAATCAACTCCATATTGAATAATTCCAACGCAGAGACATTATAGGCCATAAACAGAATGGTTGTGGAAAGCGAGCTGCCGATGTAAGCCAGCACCAGCGTATTTGCCATAGTACCCAGAATATCGCGGCCAATATTCAGTCCGGACTGAATCAGAAGTTTGGCGCTAGCATCCGGCACATTAATTTTCAACTCATTGAGGGAAGAAGAGATATCCATGGCAACGTCCATAATCGCGCCCACAGCACCGATGATGATGGCGGCAAAAATAATGCCCTTCAAATCAATGGGAGCCGCTGTATCCAGCAGCTGCAGATACAGCGTATCCTCACTGGTCATGCCGGTCAGCTTCATCAGATGATTCATAATAAGCGTAATGATACCCGATACCACCACACCGCTAAAACATCCCAAGCCAGCGACCAGACTTTTCTTTCCTGCGCCGTTGATAAACAGCATGGTCATGAGGATTATGTACAGGCACACCACAATGGACCACAAATAAATATTATGCCCAGCCAGCACAGATGGCAGGAATACATAAAAGATAGACAAGCAGGTAAAGGCCAGAGAAACCAGTGTGTTCCACCCCTTAAACCGCCCGAAAAGCAGCACAACCACACAAAAGATGACCCCAAGCCAGATAATGTAATCGCTGCGCGCATAATCCGTCATGGTCCAAGGCGCTTCCTCACTGGCTCCGGATTCGTAGATAATAATTTTATCGCCTACTGCCACCGGCTCCTGAACGGGATAATAATTGGTATAAATAGACTGTGTAACTTGTACCAGATCGCCCTTATGATCTCCGCTCAACAGCTGCGCGGAAAAAAGCAGAGTCTGGCCATTTTCCAGCTCTGTAACCGATCGTATTTCCGTTACCTCTGCGGTAAAGGAAGTATTACCGGTTTTTCCCAGATCCGGATAGCCGATCATAGCATAGTGACGGCCAACCACAATAAAGGCCACAGAAAAAACAATGGTAAAAAGATAAATGAGAATATCGCGGAGCTTAAGCTGTGCAAAAATGTCCTTCATTTTCTTCATGCATATACCTCATACGGGCCACGGCATTCCAATTAATGCCATAGCACCTTCTTTGCTTTATAATACAAAGACAGGCCTCTTTCCTGCCCCAGCTGCTTAACAAACTGTAGATACACATCCTGTTTATCGCCATGCGCGATCATCGCTTCAATTTCCGCATCCGGAACAAAGTTAAATTCGGCAAACAGCTTTTGTGCATCACTGCTCAGGGAATCCTCGGGAAGCGGTACAACAGAACTGGTGACTGCCACAGGTACTGCCGCTACCAGAACGGCATCATTGCGGTTTTCCACCTGCTTGTTTTCTACAGGCTTACGTTTGCGCGAACGAGAACGCGTACTGACCGATCCAGTAGTCACAAGGCTAGCCGGGCTGCCCTCGGGCAAATCCACATTAAGCGCAGCCGTGTTTTTAGAGCGGCGCGTATTGGCGCCTACATAGCTGATACAGGATACTTCCATATTGCGATTACTGGCCCAGAAATCCGTGAGAAAACGGTAGCCATTGTCTTTGCTGACAATCATATACTTATCAGCAACTCCGGTTCCAATTAGATAGCCAAGATAGGTAGAAAGCTGATGATCCAGCGCGTTTTTGCCACCTACAGCAACCCCGTAGTAATCAAACTGCGCCTGACTGCGGCCAATCATCAAATGCATTTCAAAGGATAGCCGGTTGGATTTTGAGCTATAAAAAATGATCACCTTTTTCTTGCCATCCAAGT
>CALXSV010000128.1 GCA_944391235.1 uncultured Clostridia bacterium
ATATTGGCGGCAGCAATTTGCGCTGGGCACTGGCGCAGTCGGATGCAGCTGGGGCTTGGCATCTGGAGCAGGTGCAGAGATGTCCGCTGCCGGGCAGTGATCGCCAAATCGATATCTCTGCGTTTTATCAAGGCCTGGCCTCTGCCATTGCTCCGGTAGTCGCGCAGGTAGAGCGGATTGGACTGGCTTTTTCCTTTCCCTGTGAGATATTGCCGAATCATGAAGGCCGGATCCTTTCCTTTTCCAAGGAGTTGCATATTACGAATACCAGTGGTAGTCTGTTGGCAGCTGGCCTACGTGCTGCCTTAAACGATATAGGCTATCCCTGTAGGCAACGCATTACTGTGCTCAATGATGCAGTGGCTGTTCTGTTGGCCGCCTGGAGTCAGTCAGAGCAGGCTTATGCTAGCTATATTGGCTTTGTTTTGGGAACCGGGCTGAATGCCAGCTATCTGGAAGACAACAGCCAAATTCATAAAGATAGATCTGTGTGTGGCAGGCCCCGCCGAACTATTATAAATACCGAGGCAGCTGGCTTTAACCAGCTGCCTCTATCCAGCATAGATCGCGCATTTGATGCGGTAAGCAGCCAGCCTGGCACACAGCAGTTAGAGAAGCTGCTGTCCGGCGCGTATTTGGGGCCGCTGCTGCATTGCTATGTTGTGGCCGCCGCGCAGGCGGGCTGTTTTTCCCCGCAGTTGTGTACGCGCCTGTCTGTGCTGGATGCTCTGTATACCAAGCATATTACGCAGTTTTCATACGGCGCAGGTCCCTTGGCACAGTTAGCTGCGGTTTCATCGAAAGATGGCCAAGCTCTGGAATTGTTGGTGGATGCCTTTTTGGAGCGTAGCGCCATGCTGGCAGCTGCTCTGCTGACAGCCCTGATTAAGCGTAGCTGCCCTCAGTGGAGAGAAGCCGTAGCTGCACCCTGCTGTATTTCTGCCAATGGCAGCACTTTTGCCCATTGCCTGCCCTTGCAGGAAAAGATAAAGCATAAGCTGCATGGCTTTGCCACTGCACAACTGGGTTTTCCCGCAGTTTGGTTACACTTGCCAGAAGCAACCTTGCTGGGCGCGGCTGTTGCAGGCGCTACGGCAGGGCGTTAAAAATCACTTACTGGAGCGAGAGCCGTGGATACGTCAATGCCGCCAAAGCTGCTGCTAACGGTCTGACCATTGACCAATATCTGCACGTAATCCACGCTATCGAACTGCGTCAGGGTATTGACAATGCTATATAAAGCGAGCAGCTGGGTTTGCGCGTCATCGCCGATATCTGTCAGCAGCTCAGAGGAAAAATCAACCGTACAGATGCCGTCACTGATATTGATATCCCTGAGTGTTACGCTGGAGGGCAGAGTGGCGCTTAAATCATCCTTTTGTGGGCCGGAAATCAGCTGATTGACAGTGGCGCGGGCAACCCCCTCCTGCTTGGGAATGCTACGTGTTTCGGCCTCCAACGAGGTGCCGTCCGCACTAACAAAGTAGAGGATAACCTGCGTGGTTTCTCCGCTTAGCTCCTCTGGAAGCGTGGCTGTAGATTGCGTATCATCCGTGCTTGCTTTGTTGTCCGTGTTATCCGTGCCGTTGTTATCGGTGGAATCTGTTGTATCGGTTTGCGGCGTAACGGTCAGACCGTTTTCAACTACCGTGGGTGTTGTGTCATCCCCATTTGTATCGCTATCGTTGCTGCCTTTGAATAATTGCAGGTTTTCCACTATGCCGCAGCCGCTGCTCAGGGCCAGCATACTGGCCAGCAGTAGCAAAGTCATAATAAGAAGCAGCTTTCTTTTCATGCAGGTTCCCTCTTCTCAATGTGTTTATGGCTGATTATATGCGGCTTGACAAAGAGAAAGAACCATTTTCATATAGCAGCGCAAAGACGCGGCTCAGCAATGAGCCGCGTCTTTGTTTGGTTTTAAGATGCATGCCTTTTAATCAATGGCATAGTTGTCAAAATATCCCTGAATAAAGATGATGGGAGTGCCTTTGTCACCAGATCCAGAGGTTAAATCGCATAAGGATCCAATCAAATCCGTAAGACGGCGTGGTGTTGTACCTTGGGTTTCCATTTTGCCAACCAGGTTTTCTTCCTTATCCTCAATGGCCTTGCAGATGGCTTCCTGTAGGGCTTCGCCCTTTAGATCGGCAAAGTTGTTATCCGCCAGATATTTGAGTTTCAACTCATTGGGCTGGCCATTGAGTCCGCTTGTATAACCAGGCGAAACCACTGGATCCGCCAGCTCCCAGATTTTTCCTACCGGATCTTTGAACGCGCCATCGCCGTAGACCATAACCTGCAAAAGCTTACCGGTTTTTTCATACAGCATGCTCTGTATTTGTCGGGTTAATTTCTCACAGTCACGCGGGAAGAGCTTGAGTGTGGTCTCGGTTGCCTTGTTCGAGCCCAGCAGGCCATACTCGGCATTAAAGCCGCCGCGCTGTCCGGGTTTGGTCATAATGTCATCCAGACCATAAACGGTAATCGCACCTGCATCCTTAAGCAGGCGTTTGCTGCGGCTACGGCTGTGAATATCTGCGGTGAGTACATGTTTGCAGTAGGGCAAGATGGCGCGGGCGTCGTTGGCAAAGATGATTTCGATCTGGCAACCCGCTTGCTGTGCGATTTCCTTGTAATAGGCCACATAATCCACTGCAGTAAAGGTATGCGTTTTGTAGCCGAAGAGCTGACGATATCTTTCCTCAGTAAGTATGTCCGTATAGGGGTTGATTCCTGCTGCATCCATATCATCCAGGCTAAACAGATGGTTGCCCACCTCGTCTGAAGGGTAGCTGAGCATCAACCAGACCTTTTTCAGGCCGCGGCAGATGCCGGAGAAGGCAATGGCAAAGCGGTTGCGTGAGAGAATGGGGAAGATAACCGCAGCTTCTCCACCAGGAAACTTGGCTGCCACATCAGCCGCAATGTCATCCACTGTGACATAGTTGGACTGTGCGCGTGCAACAATGCTTTCGGTAATGGCAAGTATATCATTGTCATGAATGGGGATGTTTTCTTCCCGCGTAGCCGTAAGAAGGGTATCCACCGCAATGCTGGCAATATCGTCGCCTTCCCGAATGATGGGTGCGCGCAGCCCGCGCGAGGTGGTGCCAATGTATCTGGTCATGTAAAGAACCTCCCGGTAAAAAATATCAACACAAATATATATTATAAGTTATTACTGCATAAAAATCAATAGCGCCGTCCGCAAAGGGCCGGCGCTTTTTGCCTGCTAAGGTCTGTTTGCTAATTAATGGCTCAGTGTGTCTGAATATAGTCTACAACCGCCTTAAGATGCGGATTCTCCTGCGGGTCTGTAGAGAAATATTCGGCGCTGGTGATATCCTCTGGCAATTCTACCTCATAATCTGGGAGAATGCCCACGCCGTGCAAATCGTAGCCGCTGGGCGTATAGTAGCGACTGCGCGTATAACGTAGACCATGTCCGCTGCGCGTGGAGGTAACATTTTGTGTTATGCCCTTGCCATAGCTGGTCGAGCCAAAGATAATCGCGCCAGCCTCGTCTTTTAGGGCACCGGCTAGCACCTCAGAAGAGGAGGCGCTCCATTCGTTTTGTAAAATATACACGTTAAGATGGGCCAGTACACCAGAGTTGGATTCATAAGTCTTGAGTCCGGAGGAGGTTTTTTCCGAGACAATCACATTGCCAAAGGGCACAAAGTAATTTCCCAGATTAATCGCCGCACTAAAGGTGCCGCCGCCATTACTGCGTAAATCAAAGATGATATTATGCACGGTCATCTCTTCGGTGAACTGGTTATACAGGGTGACAAATTCACTCAGCGTTTGGTTAGTGAACTCGGATATGTGGAAGTAAACTGTATTGGGGACTTCCTCGATGATTTCAGCCGTAACAGACGTAGTGGTGATTTCCTGCCGAATGAGCGTGACCTCAAAGAGCTCCTCGCTATCTGCATGGCGCAGGGTAAGCGTGACGCTGGTGCCAATTTCCCCGCGGATTAACAGCACTGCGTCATTGGAATCACAGCCCAGCATGTTTTGTCCATCCACCGCTACAATAATATCTCCGGCCTGGATCTCGGTATCCACCGCCGGGCCGTTAGCCAGCACGCTGTAAATAACAATGTTGTTGTCCGTGGTATTGGTCATGGTAATACCAATGCCGCCAAAGGTGCCGACATAATCCTCTGTCAGCAAACGCAATTCTTCTGCCGTATAATAGGAAAAGTAATTGTCGTATAGCTCATCCAGCAAAGTGTTGGCTGCAGTGCGGGCTATGGTTGTCAGTTCGGCAATATCTGCCTGCGCCTGCTCTGCCAGGGCAGGGCTGGCCGTTAGGCCTGTGCAGACCAGGCATAGCATAAAGATTAGGGTAAAGAGACGTTTTTTCATAAAATTCTATATCCTTCGATGGTGCCTGCTGTTGCTGGCAGGCTGCCGTTTTATTGTAAGTAATCCCAGGGATCTGCATACTCTCCATTAAGACGTACCTCAAAATGCAGATGGTTTCCCGTGCTGGTGCCTGTGGTGCCCACATAACCCAGCACTTCGCCGGAGAAGATATAATCCCCTACATTAAAGCCGCCATAAGCGCTCATATGTCCATAGAGACTGACCACGCCATCACCATGGTCGATCATAATGCAGTTGCCATAGCCGCCATAGTATTCCCTTAAAATTACCTTACCATCCGCAGCTGCATAAATGGGTGTACCGCCGTCTGCGGCAATGTCCAGGCCAGTATGGAAGCGCTGCGTATGATAAACCGGGTGCTCACGCCAGCCATATGGCGAGGTAATCCAGCTGGAATCCCAGACTGAGGGCAGCGGCCAGATCATGGAGCCGCCGTAGGACAGCGTGGAATCCGAGGTGGCTAGCAAATCGCGGATAGTGCCAGTGATGGCCTCTGCGGTTTGAGAGAGTGAATCCTCGTAAGCCTCGTATTCAGCCAGTGTCCAGTTGGCTTCATCCATGGCGGCAATTTTTTCTTCTTCCAGGCGTTTCAAATCAGAGGCCATATCATAGTACTCGTTGCGTACCTCGGTTAAAGCCTCCATTTCCTGTTCTAGCTCTGCTTGGTAAAATTTGATGGTTTCTATTTCTTCCAACAGCTCGGTGACCAGTTGCTTGTCATTCAACATAATGGTTTCCACCATATCTACCATGGTAATAAAATCCTCAAAACTGGAGGTTTGAAAGATCACGTCCAGGAGGTTGATATCGCCATAGATATAGTAATTTACCAGACGGCTTTCCAGGTAGGCTTGGCGCTCATCACGGCGTTCCTCGGCCTCGGCAATTTTCAGCTCGCAATCGGCAATCTGCACCTCCAATTCGGAAATAGCGGTTTCCGCAGCTACCATCTTCTGGTTTACCTCGGTGAGCTGCAAGTCAATGGAGGCAATATCAGATTTGAGCGAGCTGATGAGGTCCTTTTTGTCATCAATTTGCCCTTGCAGCTCGTCGGTCTGATTGCGGATATCGTCCAGCGCATCCCGGTAAGCAGAAAGCGGATCTTCTGAGGACTCTGCCTGCTCCTGTATTTCTTCCAGAGATGTAGCCAGCGCATTGCTTTTGTCCATTATCAACCAGCCGCCGCCTAGCATAATGACGATGCACAGCAATATTAGAAAACGCTTTTGATTCATAGGCTATTCCTTTCCGCATAAATTTATGAATAAATTTTGTCCATTGGGTTTATACGTTCAGTGAGCGCGTCATGGGCAACAGAGAGCCGATAGCGCCCAGCAACAGGCCTGCGCCCAGGGTAAACAGTGTAGCTGGCAGCCAGATTTCATTGAAACTGAGTACGCTAATAAAAGGTATGGTGCTGGTGATGTAATCCAAAGAACCGGTGTAGCAGGCCAGCACGCAGATTAGGGCCAACAGTCCGCCGGTTACGCCCAGGATCAGGCCCTCCAGGAAAAAGGGCCAGCGGATAAAGCTGTTGGTAGCGCCAACCCACTTCATAATCATAATTTCCTTACGGCGGGCAACAATGGTTAAACGTACGGACATGGAGATGAGGGTTACTGCGGCAACAGCTAGCATGAGCATGATGACCAGTCCTGCTTCCCGTAGGGTACCAGTTACGGTGAACAGCTTTTCTACTGTGCCCTCGCCATAGCGTACAACGCTGATGCCGTCGATTTGCTCACAGGCAGCGGCAATGGAGGGAATGTAATCTGTAGAGAGGGCTGTAATAGAGTAGGAATCGGGTAGGGGGTTATTCCCACCCAGCGTTTCCACCAAATCGATATCACCGAAGCGCTCAGAAACGGATTCAATACCTTCTTCTTTGGAAATGAACGTTACTGTATCCACACCGCCAGTGGCCCGGATTTGGCTTTCTATGGCATTCCTTTCCACTTCTGTGTTAATGGTGGAATCCAGATAAGCGACAACGCAAACATCTTCCTCTATTATAGTAGCGTTCAAATCGATATTTTTCAGTACCATCCAAAAGAAGGTACAAAGGAATAGGGCAATGGTTATGGTTGCTACAGCGGCAATGGTAATACGACCGCTGCTGCGGATGGATTTTAAGGCTTGCGGTACTATATAACGGAAACTGGATATCTTCATTGATTGAAACCTCCCACGCGATCGCTGATTACCTGGCCATGCGAAAGCGTGATTACACGCCGCTGCTCACGGTCGACAATGGTTTTGTCGTGCGTGGCCATGATGATAGTCGTACCTTCAGCATTGATGTCCATAAATAATTTGATCAGTTCATCCGAGGTCTTGGGATCCAAATCGCCAGTCGGCTCGTCCGCAAACAGCATGAGTGGATTGTTGATAATGGCACGCGCCACACAAACCCGCTGCCGCTCACCGCCGGAAAGTCGCATAACATTATCGTTTTCCCGTCCGGCTAGACCCACTCGCTCCAGTATAGCCGGCACGCGCTGTTTAATCTCATTCCAGGGACGTTCCACCGCCATCAGCGCAAAGGCTACATTATCAAATACGCTGGCACTTTCCATTAGACGGAAATCCTGAAAAACTACGCCGGTATTGCGGCGCAGACGCACCAACTCATGTTTGGACAGGCGCATTACACTGCGTCCGCCAATGAGAATTTGTCCGGCTGTTGGCTTTTCCTCGTGAAAGAGCAGGCGAATAAGCGTAGATTTACCAGCACCGGAAGCGCCTGTAAGAAAAACGAATTCGCCAAAGTCGATTTCAATATTAATGTCAGACAGGGCAATGATGCCATTTTTGTAAACCTTGCCCAGGTTTTGCGTTTGTACTAACATGAATATCTCCTTGTCTCCGTATTAGCATTTCATCTCAAAAAAGTTCGACAAAAAGGCGTATTTACCTCCGACTTCACAGAAAAAACACAACAAATAAACAGGGAAAACCAGGAAAACGTAAAAAAAATTTGAAAAATTTGTAAATACTATGGATAAATTAGATACACCTGTGTTATAATCATAAATACCACTTGTTCATCTACAAATTTGCTTTTGCAGTGTATTGCTGTTGTATATAATTATCCTATAATATAAAGGGTAACAAAAAGGCAAAAAAAAAGGAAAAAAAGTAGTTGACAAGAG
>CALXSV010000129.1 GCA_944391235.1 uncultured Clostridia bacterium
GGCGATCGTGCTCTCTGCGCTGGTGTTTCATTTTCTGCGCCGCCCATATCGTACATATGTGTTGGAGAATCGGAGCGGCTGGCTGCTGTTAAGTTTTCCAACGGTCATGCTGCTTTTGCTGTTTTCCTACTGGGCCAACACGGTGACGGATCCGATACTCCTGCTGCTTATCTTTCTAACAGCCTTATCGATGATCAGCGTTATGATTTGGGCGCTGGTTTCAGTGGTATCCCTCCGGCGGCTGAAAGAAACTGAACAGGCGGTGATGCTGCAGTTGGAAAGCCAGCAAAAGGAATATGAAGATCTCCGCCGGAAAATAGAGCAGGGGCGGAGATACCGTCATGATATGCGGCATCATTTCCGAGTGCTGGAGGGTCTGTTCGACGAAGCAAAATCTGCAGAGGGGTTGCAATACATCAGCACGCTGAATGGACAGCTTACGGAGCTAGAGCAGGAAACCTGCTGTGAAAATATAACGGTGAACGCCGTTCTCCGCTCCTATATGGGACGAGCAAGGGAAGAAAACTGCCGGGTGACGGTAAAGGCAGAGGTTCCGCAGACCTGCCCGGTAGACGAGATCGACCTCTGCATGATTCTGGCCAATGGAATGGAAAACGCAATCAACGCCTGCCGCAATAATACGCAGGCAGCGGATAAGTGGATTCGGCTAAGTGTGCTGACGCATGAAAATGGCAACTTATCTGTTAAGATTGAAAATCCTTGTGACGAGCCCATTCTCTTCGGCCCGGACGGACTGCCTAAAGTTCAGTCGGCGGAACAGCATGGTATCGGTCTGAAAAGCGTAGAAGTAGTTGTAAAAAAATACGACGGTATTTTGCAATGCGAGAGAAACGATGGCGTGTTCAGCTTACGGGCGGTGCTGTTTAAACCAGTCGAGGTTGGGAGTCAGACAAAGAAAGTGCCCCAAAAACAGCGATTCACACGCTGATGACAGTGTTGCTCGGACTGTTTCTTCTCAACTGTATGCCGAATATGGCACAGGCGCTGGAGACGGTGCCGGTTTTTGGCTCCGTGATTCGTTTGGCGGATCTCCGTACCTACAGCTGGGGCGATACATCGTTTACAGCCGAGTTGCCGGTGTTGGAAGAAGAACCCGTTGCCGAGATAGAGGATACACAGGCACAGTCTTCTCAAACGGAAGACTCTGCGCCTTCGCTTGACACAAAATCCCAACCCGCAGTTTCTGCAGAGGTCGGCGAGATGAATGAGCAGATGGAAGAATATATAGCCAAGGTGCAAGAAAACTTCCTTTGGTACATAGCGCGAAAATACCAGGGCTATGTGGCGTCGGATACAGAGTATCAAGTGCTGCGCGATGACGATGAGATGTTGTCACTGTGCGTTTACACCACTATTAATGCCGGCGGTTCAGGCGAGTACAGCCGGTGCTTCACCTGGACAAGCGAGCTGGACAGGTGCTCAATCTGTCGGATTTGTTTGTTGAGGGCGGCGATTATGTGTGGCTTATTAGTGCCGATATTCTGTGACAGATGACCGAGCAGGTGGAAGCAGGAAACGGGGATTATTTTATTCCTGGCGGCATTTGGTCAGAGGAGGAATGCTTTAAGTCCATCGATGCTGATCAGAAGTTTTATTTGGATGAGGCTAATCGACTGGTTATTCTTTTTGACGAATATGAGGTGGCCCCGGGGTCTATGGGTACACCACGCTTTGTGATCGACGAGCAGGCAAGATCGGGGATATTGACGCTATGACTGGAGATCAAGCAGACAAAGTGAGGTGAGAGATATGCTGCGCATAGGGATATGCGATGACAAACAGGAGGATATTGACTGGATCGAAGGACTAGCCGCCGGTTTTTCGGCGGAACACCCGGAGATGCCTGTGCAGATACAGGTCTATAAGTCGCCGTATGATTTGCTTGACGACATTGAAAAAACGGGCGGATTCGATCTGTATCTGCTGGATATCCTTATGCCCCACATGACCGGTGTGGATTTAGCCAGGTGGATACGTAAACGAGGAGAGAGGGCGGAGATCCTGTTTTTGACTGTTTCCAGAGAATATGCGGTGGACGCTTTCGCTGTGAAGGCGGCCGGCTATTTGATAAAGCCGGTGAGAAAAGCGGACTTTGACGAGGCAGTGCTTGACTGTATCCGTCGACTGTCACCAGAGAGCAACCCTGCTCTTATGCTGAAATCAAAGGACGGCCTTCATCGCGTGCGGATCCATGAGTTGGTGTGCATAGAGAGTTTTAATCATAACCAGCTCTGCACCCTGTCCGACGGGTCCACTCTGGAAACAGCGGTAACCCTGGCGGAAATAATGGAAGAACTGAAGGAATATCCTGTGTTTGTCAGACCGCACAGGGCATATATCGTCAATATGGATTTTATACATAGGTTGACTGCCTATGAGCTGCTGCTGACCAACGGCAAACGTATTCCCGTTCCCCAGAGCGGATATAGTAAGCTGAAACATGCCTATCTTGCCTATATGACTCGCACATAAAAGCGGCAACCGGTATTTCACGCAGAAAAAGCGATGTTTCACGAAAGTGAAACGCTTTTTCTGCATTTTTTTTTTATACTGGATAATACAAAGTCTTTTTCAATATGTCTCAATATCCCTCAAATAGAAAGATGGTGAAAAGTATGAAATGGTTCCGGAGAAAGAAGAAGGAGTCCCTGCATTTTGAGGATGCCGCCCGTTTTAACTGGGTACTGGATACCAATCAGGAGCTTCAGGATGGAATGGCGAGGCTGGCGGAACAGTTTACCAGCCTGACGGAAGAAAGTTATACGCAGAAAGCACTGGAATTATTTCGAAAGGCCGGTTTGGAATTGAGCCCCGAAGACTTAAAAATGCTGCTGGCGCTGCGGCGGGAAACTGACCAAATGTTGCTGCGGAAGGAAGGAAAGGACGAGCAAGAATAATGAGGAAGCAACGAATTGCGGCTCTGGTGCTAATGATTTTGCTATTCGGGGTATCGGCTGGCTGTGGGAAGGCAGATCTTGCCAACGATGCCCTATGGAAAGCCGCCATGGCGGATGCGGTTTTCAGTGAGGATGAGGAAATCCAAGAGCTGGTGGCGCTGACAAAGGAGGATGACCAGGTCATCTGGGATGAGACAGGGGAACGCGTGCTTCTATTGAGTTGGCATGACTATGCCGACGCATGTGCGCCCGGCACCTCCATTCGGACGGAATATGGAGATATTTGGGCCACCTCCGTTGGGGAGATGCAGGTGTGGTATGAGCTGAACCATGATGGAGTGGAGAACTGGGAGCTGCGGTTCGCCCAGCTTTTGGGGGTTCACGAGGACGAGGGCTATACTCGCTTCACCGCTTTCTGGGTTTGTCCAGAAGATGTGATACGCCCTGCTTATGTCACCGATGTGACCCAGCAGATGAAAAATGACTATACCATCGTGACGGATGAAACATATAAGGAATGGTTTGATGACAATATCCTTTGGTCCTATTTTGAGAGCGATTATCCCTGGACGCGGCTTGGCTATACCTATGACTGGAGCGGCGGTGAATCGGAATACGGGCTGACTGAATTTCTGGTTTCCGACGGCAGTAAAACCGAGATTGCTTTTACATATACCACCGCGGAATTTGTGGATTGGCTGGAAGGACAGACGGGAACGTAGCGCAAGATTGAGAAAAGGAGAAATTGGCTATGGACAACAAATGCGACAACAAACGGGATTGTCCCTGTACCTACGACTGTCCACGACACGGCAAATGCTGTGCCTGCGTGGCCCATCACCGGGAGCACAACGAAGGAGTGCCGGGCTGCTTCTTTTCCAAAGAGGCGGAAGCGACCTATGACCGGAGTATCGAAGCGCTGGCCAGGGATCACGGGATAATCAAATAGGAGGTTTTATATGAAATGAAACATAAAAGAGGAAAATTGGCCAAGCGGGAGCAGGCGGTAACGCTAAACGCTGAAGGGATAGACCGCCTCTCTGCCCTGATCGTGGAAGCACTGACCGAAGTGGGAACGGATCGGAAGGATGTTATCCGTCTGCGGTTGGCTATAGAAGACATCCTGATGCTATGGCATGACGCACTGGGGGACGATACGCGCTGCGTCTTCCGGTGCGGTTCCCGTCTGGGCCGTATGAATATAGAAATAATAGTCCCTGGACAACGACTGGATCCCAGTGAAACAGAGGAGGAAGCGGGCGGACTGCTTTATTCCAATCTGCTGGCACAGGCGGGACTTTCGCCGGTATACAGCTACAGGGACGGTCAGAATCATCTGGCGCTGTATCCTCCAAAGCCACAGCGGATGAATCCGCTGGTGCAGCTTGTTCTGGCAATGGTGTTAGCTGTGTTGTGCGGTATTCTCTGCCTGCTTCTGCCGCAGCCGGTAAAAACGGCGACAGGAGCAGTAGTAGAGCCGCTCTTTACCGCGCTGATGGGGATTCTACAGACGCTGGCCGGCCCGATGATCTTTTTAAGCGTGTGCTGGGGGATCGTATGTATCGGTGATGTCCAGGTGCTGGGCCGGATTGGAAGGACGATTATATCGCGCTTTATCGCCGCAATTTATGTGACGCTAGGAATTTCTGCTCTTTGCCTGGTGTGGCTGTTCCAGTCGGAAGGCGTAATAACTGGGCAGGGGGAAAATGCGGCCTCACAGATTTACGGCATGCTCTTGGGCATTATCCCCGACAACATGCTCTCTCCGTTTCTCGAGGGGAACTCCCTGCAGATCATCTTTATGGCTATCTGTGTAGGGCTGGTTCTGCTACTGCTCAAGGAAAAGCTGCCGCTTCTCCATACACTGGTCGAACAGCTTAACACTGCTGTACAGTTCATGATGGAGACGGTGAGCCGGTACATACCGGTGTTCACTTTCATTAGCCTCTTTACATTGATCCTATCTGATAGTCTAAGCGGCCTGGGCGGCGTAGTAAAGGCAATCCTGCTGGCCATGGCAGCTTGTATCATTTGGCCGCTGCTTTACGCGCTGGTGGCTGCTCTGCGACTGAAGGTATCCTATCCCCTGTTGCTGCGCAAGCTGCTTCCCACCTATCTAATTACGCTATCCACGGCATCCTCTTCCGCCGCACTGTCCACCAATCTGGACACCTGCGAGAAAGAGCTGGGTATCTCCGAGCGCATCAGCCGGTTTGCCGTGCCTCTGGGGCAGGTAATTTTCAAAACCGGAGGGGGCGTGGGGTTCTTTGTGCTGGCAATGGGGCTAGCAGAGTATTACGGCGTGGCGATGCCTCTTTCCTGGGTGATTACAGGGGTGTTGACGTCTGGACTGCTAGCCATTGCGGCGCCGCCGATTCCCGGCGGCAGCCTGACTTGTTATACGGTGCTGCTGGCCCAGTTGGGGATCCCCGCACAGGCGGTCGCCCTGGCGATTGCAGGAAATGTGATCTTGGATTTTTTTATGACGTCCTGCGGGATATCCTGCCTGCAATCAGAGCTTTTGCTGGCCGCAAACCGGCTGGGGCTTTTGAATAAGGGCAGACTAAGAAAGGAGGAAACCGTATGAAACGCACCAGAACAGAAGGACGGCTTCTTTGTATGGTATGTCTGCTGAGTATTTTGTGTCTGTTCCTTAGCGGATGCAATGTAGATGCGGAACCTATTACCAGTATTCGGCAGTTGGATGGAAAAGCTATTGGAGTGATGACTGGTTCCAGTTTTGATGTCCATACCGATAATTTGATTCAGGATGCGGATAAGCAGTATTATGACCGGGTGCCGGATTTGGCGCTAGCGGTGGAGCAGGGGAAGATCGCTGGATTTTTAATTGACGAGCCGATCGCCCGTGTTCTGTGTATGGAAAACCAGGCTGTGACCTATCTTCCCGAGCTGTTGGTGGAGGAGAGTTATGCTGCTGCTTTTTCCAAGACGGAGCGCGGCGCAGCCCTGCGGGACGAGTATAACGAATATCTGGCACAAATACAGGCGGACGGTACACTGGAAGAAATCGACGCAATCTGGCTGGGTGCCGACGAGAGTAAAAAGGTAGTGGAGGACTGGACGACCTTCCCTGCGGATAACGGCGTTATCCGGATGGCGGTGAAAACAGATGTGGCACCCTTCTGCTATATCAAGGATGCTCAAATTGTTGGATATGATATCGATATTATGGCTCGCTTCTGCAAGGAGTATGGCTACGGCCTGGAAGTGATTAGTACGGAAATCGCCTCTATTTTTGCGGGCCTTTCCACCGGAACATACGATGTATCCGCCGCAGGCCTGACCGTGACGGAAGAACGAGCGGAAAGCGTGAATTTTTCAGAGCCCAATTACACCGGTGGTGTTGTCGTGGTTGTGGCAAATGCCGGGCAGAACCAGGTTCGCTACCAGACGTTGCAGGATTTTGCCGGCACGCAGATCGGAGCAGTCACCGGTACCATTCTTGATCAAATTGTGAGCGATGTCGTCAGCGACTGTCATTTTCAGTATTACGACGATTTTTCCGCCCTGCTTCTTGCACTGCAGACAGGAACGCTGGATGCAGTGGTAACCGATATGCCGATTGCGCAGCTGGCGGTTGCCAGGCAGCCGGATCTGATGATATTCCCCGATACGGTGGCCCCTGACAGCTATGGGCTGGGACTGGCAAAGGACAGCCCGCTGACGGATCCGGTGAGCGCTATCATCCAGCGGTATACGGAGGATGGGACACTGGACGCCCTGCGAGAGAAATGGCTGGGTGCCGACGAAAGCATAAAAACCATCGACGTAGGGGAATACGATGCGCCGAACGGCGTGCTGCGGTATGCGCATGATTCCACGCTGGAGCCCATGAGCTATGTGAGCGGTAGCGGAGAATCTCTGGGATTTGAGGTAGAGCTTGTGACGCTCATCGCCAAAGAACTGGGTATGGAACTGGAAATTACACAATCCACCTTCAACGCGCTTATTACCATGCTGGGTAGCGGCAGGGCGGATATTGTGTCCGGCTCGATCAGCATCACCGAAGAGCGGAAAGAGAGCATCGATTTTGCCGACACCCATTATACCGGTGGTACGGTGCTGCTGGTTCGGGCCGAGGATTTGGGGCAGAGCGCTGTAGATGCAGAGGCTGGGGCAGGTTTCTGGCAGGGACTGGCCGACAGCTTTTATAAAAACTTTATAGAGGAAGCCCGCTGGAAAATGATCTTATCCGGCCTGGGCGTAACCTTTGTCATCGCGGTGTGTTCGGCCTTGCTTGGTACAGTGTTGGGCTTTGGCTTGTGCCTCATGCGCCGCAGCCGAAACCGGATTCTTTCCGGGGTAACCGCTGCCTTTATCCGCCTGATTCAGGGCATTCCCGTGCTGGTGCTGCTCATGGTGTTGTTCTATGTCGTGTTTGCTGGTGCAAGGTTGGATGGGATCGTCGTATCTGTTATCGGCTTTTCTATCAACTTTGCCGTCTATGTTTCCGAAATGATCCGTACTGGCATTAATGCTGTGGATGTCGGGCAATGGGAAGCAGCCGCTGCTATGGGCTTCGGTCGGGTTAAGACCTTTACGAAAATTATTGCGCCGCAGGCGGCGCGGCATATTTTGCCGGTGTACAAGGGCGAATTTATTTCCATGGTGAAGATGACGTCGGTGGTGGGCTATATAGCGGTGCAGGATCTGACTAAGGTCACCGATCTTATCCGCAGCCGTACCTTTGAGGCGTTTTTTCCGTTGATTTTGACTGCGATCCTCTATTTCCTGCTAGCCTGGGGCCTGACACTCCTGCTAGGATTGGTGGAAAAGAAGATTGATCCTCGGCGCCGCCGTCGGGAGCCCAAGGGGCTAGATAGGGAGCTTGCCCTGCAAGAAAACCCGGAGGAGGATCCGAAGGATGTACAGAGGGGAGAGCCGGTGATTACCGTTGCTCATTTGAAGAAGGTGTTTGCCAACGCAACTCCCCTAAAGGACGTCAACGCGGTGATACGTAAAGGAGAGGTTATCTCCATCATCGGTCCCTCCGGCACGGGAAAAAGCACCCTGCTGCGCTGTCTCAATCGGTTGGAGACACCGACGGAGGGGCAGATTGAGGTCTTCGGGCAGCCGATGACCTGCGTGAAAGCGGCGCAGCTAGGCGCTGTACGTCGGCGTATGGGCATGGTGTTCCAGAGCTTTAACTTGTTTGCACACCTGACGGTGATTGAAAATATCATGTTGGGCCCGGTAGAGCTGTTGGGCTGTACCCGTCAGCAGGCCTATGAGCGAGGCATGCATCTGTTGGCCAGCGTGGGGTTGGCAGAAAAGGCACTGAATTATCCCGATGAGCTCTCCGGTGGGCAAAAGCAGCGCGTTGCCATTGCCCGCACCCT
>CALXSV010000130.1 GCA_944391235.1 uncultured Clostridia bacterium
CATGGTTTCAAAAAGCTCTTGGGTACTGCTCGTTTGTTTCACCATCGCGATATTCGCCTTCTTTTCTAAATACTTTGTCAATATAGGATTTGCCCGCAACTGGCAGCAGACCGTTCATGCCCTAGCCCACGCTGGTTGCTCCGATTATAAGTATTCTATCACAGAGCCGTCTGTGCTTTCAAGGCCCGCGCTATCTTATTTTGCTCGGTCTTTTTTACGTCTGCCGACGGCTGCATGTGAATCCGGAGTGAGCCGACCTATATTGGGAATAAGCGAAAAAGGGCGGATAGTAGCTTGACTTTTTCCCGGCAAGTTGATATAATCGACTACGCACGCGAAGGACAAGACATTCGCAGACAGAAATGATGAGCTGGATAAGGTGGCAGGTTGAAACGCCTGTTGTTTTATCCGGCTTTTGTTTATGGGGGCATGAGGAAGTATGGACTTACTGAAGGGAAACATCAAACAGGCATATGGCAAATATTTGCTGGCTTCTTTTGGCAGCGCGCTGGTCACCTCGATTTATGGGGTGGTGGATTTGGCGATGGTGGGGCAGTATCATGGACCGCAAGGCGCAGCTGCCATGGCGGTGATTGCACCAATCTGGAATATCATCTACAGCTTCGGCTTGCTCACTGGCATTGGCGGCTCGGTATTATTCAGTGCTACGCGCGGTAAGGGTAGGGAAGACGGGGAGGAAAACCAGTACTTTAGCAGCGCTTTTTTGGCTACAGTACTGATTTCTGCTCTGCTTTGGATTGGATTGTGGCTGTTTGAGGAGCCCCTGCTCCTGCTGTTTGGCGCAGACGAAAGCCTGCTTGATTTGGCAAAGCGCTATGTGTTGCCGATTAAATTCACAGTGCCTGTCTTTTTATTCACCCAGCTGCTGGCTGCTTTTTTACGCAATGATTCCAACCCTGGCTTGGCAACCAAAGCGGTGCTGATTGGCGGTATTTTCAATGTATTTGGCGATTATCTATTGGTTTTTACCTGTGATTTGGGGATTATGGGGGCAGGTATTGCCACAGCAGCTGGTGCAACGATATCCGTTCTTGTCATGCTTACGCACTTCTTTTCCCCACGCAATACCCTGCGGTTATCTACGCCGCAGCATTTTCTGCTCCGCTTAAAGCGTATTTCCGTCAGCGGCTTTTCCTCCTTTTTTTTGGATTTGGCCATGGGCTTTTTAACCATGCTGTTTAACCGGCAGATAATGCGCTATTCGGGTGCAGATGCGCTGGCTGTATATGGGACCATTGTCAATATCAGCACCTTTGTGCAGTGCTGTGCCTATGGCGTAGGACAGGCCGCTCAGCCTATTTTGTCCATCAATTTTGG
Source organism: uncultured Clostridia bacterium (assembly GCA_944391235.1). Classification (GTDB taxonomy): domain Bacteria; phylum Bacillota; class Dehalobacteriia; order UBA4068; family UBA4068; genus CALXSV01. The sequence goes on from CALXSV010000130.1 coordinate 1,339, forward strand.
CGCCAACCAGCTTCTACGTATCCGACAGTTGGTGCGCTATAATCTGTTGACCGTGGCGGTGATTAGCGGTCTGTGGCTCACCCTGTGCGTGCTAGTTCCCCAGGTCTTTATTTACCTATTTATGTCGCCCACGCCCGGGGTATTGCAAATTGCACCGTTGATTATCCGTTGCTACAGTCTGTCCTTCCTCTTTTTGCCGCTGAATATCTACTCCACGTATCTATTTCAGTCTATCCTGCGGCCCGGCCTGTCCTTTGTTGTGTCTGTTTCCCGCGGACTGCTGTTAAGCGGTCTGTTGATTTGCCTGCTGCCTATATATTTTGGCGAGCTTTCGTTGTGGCTGGCCATGCCGATTACAGAAACGCTGGTGGCGATTTTTGTCCTCTATTCCATGCGCCGCCTGCTTCACTTCTAACCCGGCGGGAGAGGCTTGTATTTGCTGTTAAAATTTGTTATAATACGCAATGCGAACATCGTTCCGCCGGGTGAGCACCTACCGTATGCAAGGCTATTTTGCATACGGTTTTTTTATGGAATCCCTTTAGAGAAACGTTGAGGTAAAACGATGCTTTTTGCCAGCTATAGAAAAGAAAACAGCACGCAGCATATTGCTAGCAGTTTGCTCAAATTTAGCTTGCCGCTCATTCTTAGCGGTGTATTGCAGCAGCTGTATAATTGGGTGGATGCCTTTATTGTTGGCAATGTGGAAGGCGAGCTGGCGCTGGCTGCCATTGGAGCAAGCAGCCCGGTTATCAATCTATATGTAATGAGCATTAGCGGCTTTTGTCTGGGGCTGGGCATCCTTTTTGCGCAAAAATATGGCAGTCAGGATACAGCCAGTATTCCGCAACTGCTTTGCGCCTTTTCTCTGCTGCTTGGCCTGCTGTTTGTTGTGCTCACGGTTGTGGGCATTTGGCAGTGTCAGCCGCTGCTGCAACTGCTGCATACCACAGCGGATACGCTGGATTTGGCAAAGCAGTATTTGCAGATTGTCTTTGCCGGTGTACCTTTTCTTGCTGTATATAATGTATATGCCGCTGCGCTGCGTGGCATAGGGGACAGCCGTGCACCTTTCTACTCCATTGTTTTTTCCTCGCTTGTCAATGTGCTGCTGGATCTTATCTTTGTGCTGCTGCTGCACTGGGGCGTAGCAGGCGCGGCCTGGGCTACGCTGATTTCTCAGGCGGCCATGACAGTATATCTGCTTGTATATGCTGTACGCAAGCATGCCGTGCTGCGTTTTCGTCTGAGCTGGGGTACCGCGCCGGATTCCATTGTGCGGCAAGGGCTACGCTGGGGGCTGCCGCCAATGCTTCAATCCTCGATTAGTGCCTTGGGCAGTCTGTTGCTTCAGAATTTTATGAATGGCTTTGATACGCAGACTGTCGCTGCCATTACCACTGCCTACCGGGTGGATTCCATTATTTTGCTGCCTATTATCAACCTGGGTTCTGGTATTTCTACACTCGTTGCGCAAAGCTATGGTGCAGGGGAGAGTGGGCGTAGTCGCAAAATCCTGCTTGTGGGTACGCTGCTGATGCTGCTCGGCTCCCTGTTGCTCACTGTGCTGATCATTCCCACTGGGGGCTTCCTGATTGCCATGTTTGGTGCTGGAGCGGACGCTGTGGCTATTGGACAGAACTTTTTCCAGCGCATTGCTTGTTTTTACGTGGTCTATGGTCTGGCTACCGCTCTGCGCGGCTATCTGGAGGGTGTGGGCGATGTACTGTATTCCAGCATAGCTGGAATTGTCTCTTTATGCACCCGCATTGCTGCCTCCTATGCACTGGCCAGCCTATACGGGAATATGATTATCGCTTATGCAGAGGCCTTTTCCTGGGGCGTATTATTGTTACTCTATCTGATACGCCTGCTGTGCAAGCGAGCGTACAGAAAAGCCGTCCTGCTGACTGGGAGTGACAATTCTTTGGACAGCATGGGCCATGCAGAAAGCTCAGGCAGCGCCTAGCCGGGGTATCTGACCACCTAAAGCATGTTTCGGCACAACAAAAGACAGGATACGGCTCCTTTGGAGAGCAGCGTCCTGTCTTCTTTTCTTAGTTTTTCCTGGTAGGTGGTCGGCCGGTAACCGCAGCGGTCTTATGGAGAGCAAGGCCGCCGACATGACCACACTATGGGCCTTTTAATACGTACAGCTTCTCTCCGTACTAACGACGGTTATATACGCCGGTTGGCAAATTCACAGACAGGCTGTTCCAGGAGCCTTCTGTGCGCAGGCTTGCTCATACACGGCGAATCGCAAAGGTAAAGGCCATGGCAATGACGGAGCAGGCAAGTAAAATGACAAAAACCGAGGTGTAGCTG
>CALXSV010000131.1 GCA_944391235.1 uncultured Clostridia bacterium
TTTAATGGAAAACGGCGCCCTTGATGCTTTTACCACAGCCATCATGATGAAACGCCAACGTCCAGCAACCATGCTTACCTGCCTAGCCCGACCTGCAGACGAACAAAGACTGGCGCAGCTCATGCTACGCCATACCAGCAGCTTTGGCATACGGTGCAGCACACGCCAGCGCTATGCACTGGAGCGCCGCACTGCATTAGTGGAAACGCCGCTCGGTAAGGTACATATCAAATATGGTCGCGGCTTTGGCTGTGCAAAGGCAAAAGCGGAATATAGCGATCTGGTGGAGTTGGCCCAGGCGCATCAGCTTTCACTGGAAGAGGTGCGTCATATAATTCAAGCCTACATCCGCCAAGAGGAGGATACGCAATGGTAAAGAAAGTTCGGGTAAAACCCGGTCGAGCTGCATCAATCAGCGGCTTTATTGCGGGAATTGTCTTTTGTTGCATCGGCGTGTTTCTTGTCATCCCTTCCTTTGGTTTATTTGGCCTGTTCTGGACAGCCATAGCAGCAGTGGGCACAATTACCAGTGCCATCAACCTCTTTTCCAGCAAAGGCATAGCCAGCCATGTCATTACCGTAGAGGAGGCACCCCAGGATGCACCGGGCAAGAGCATAGAAGAACGGCTTAGTCTCCTGCGTACATTATATGATAAGGGCAGCATCAGCGCAGAAGAGTATGAAGAAAAACGGCGTGCAATTCTTAATGAAATTTGAAAAACAGCCGTATCATCAAAAAAGGCAGACCAGCTACGGTCTGCCTTTTCTTATACCAACGTGAAAAAGATTATCCCTGCGCTAAAAAGCTACGCACAATATCCAACTGTTTTTCTAAAGACTGTGCAGAGGTTCCACCTTCTGAACAACGCTTTTGTACGCAGGCAGTCATATCAATATCCGCATACAAATCTGCTGCAAACAAAGGACTGTACTTTTGATAAATATCCAGAGGTAAGCTATCCAGCGTTTCCCCCCGCTCCAGACACAGGGCCACCAACTGGCCAACAATATGATAGGCACTGCGGAAAGGCATGCCTTTTCTGGTCAAATAGTCCGCCACATCCGTAGCATTCAAAAAGCCCTTTTGCGCGGCACTATACATGGAATCCGGCAGAGGATGCATGGTCTTAAGCAAAGGAATCATTACTGCCAAGCACTGCTTCACCGTATCCACACTATCAAAAATAGCTTCCTTATCTTCCTGCATATCCTTGTTATAAGCCAAAGGCAGGCCCTTCATCAAAGTCAATAAGGTGATTTGGTTTCCATATACTCGACCTGTTTTGCCGCGAACCAACTCCGGTAAATCCGGATTTTTTTTCTGTGGCATAATGCTGGAGCCTGTGGTAAAGGCATCATCCAATTCAACAAAGCGAAACTCCCAGGATGACCACAAAATCAGCTCTTCGGACAAACGGGAAAGGTGCATCATGATAATAGAGCAGGCAGAGGCCAACTCAATGGCAAAATCCCGATCTGAGACGCCATCCAAGCTGTTGGCAACCACGCCGTCAAAGCCCAGCATCTCCGCGACCATACCCCGATCGGTATCATAGGTAGTACCGGCCAACGCACAGCAGCCTAATGGGGAATAATTCATACGCTTGGACGTATCCTGTAGGCGACCTATATCCCGCATCAACATCATAGCATAGGCCAGTAAATGCTGTCCAAAGGTGATGGGCTGCGCCCGTTGTAAATGCGTATAGCCGGGCATAATGGTATTTTTATTGGCATCAGCCTGCTCTACCAGCACGGTAAGCAGGCTGCGCAGCAGCGCGATCATCTCCGTTATTTCATCACGCAGCGTTAGCCTTATATCCAGGGCAACCTGATCGTTACGGCTACGTGCCGTATGCAAACGTTGCCCGGCCTCGCCAATACGACGGGTCAACTCGGCCTCAATAAACATATGTATATCTTCCGCTGCCGGGTCAATGGCCAGCGCACCGCTATCCAAATCCACCAAAATGCTATTTAGACCATTTTCAATGGCAGCAACATCAGCGGGAGAAATAATCCCTTTTGCACCCAGCATGGCAGCATGGGCTAAGGAGCCGCGGATATCTTGTCGATACATCCGGCAATCCACGCCTATGGAAGAATTGAAATCATCGGCTGTCTGGTCCAATGCCTTTTGAAAGCGGCCGGCCCACATCTTATCCATAAAAAGGCCCTCTCTTACTTGGTGATTTTTTGTGCAGATCTGGCCTGTACGCTAATGGGAAGACCAAAAAGATTGATGAAGCCCGCGGAATCTGCCTGCGTATAAACCTCATCCTCATCAAAGGTAGCCATCTCCATGTCATACAGAGAATAAGGAGAAGTCATGCCCGCAGGAATGATATTCCCTTTATACAGTTTTAGCTTAACCTCGCCCGTTACATTGCGCTGTGTAGATTCTACAAAAGCGCTCAGCGCTTCACGCAGAGGCGTAAACCACATACCAGAATAAATCAAATCAGCAAACTTAACTGCCACTTGGGTTTTGTAATGCTGGGTTTCCTTGTCTAGGCAAATGGATTCCAGACACTGATGCGCTTTATAGAGAATGGATCCACCAGGGGTTTCGTCTACACCGCGCGATTTCATACCCACGACACGATTCTCTACCATATCAATCAGGCCAACGCCATTAGCGCCGCCCAACGCATTGAGCTTTTCAATCAACTCTACGCCGCCCATTTTAACGCCGTCAAGTGCCACAGGAATACCCTTTTCAAAATAAATCGTCACATAGGTAGGTACATCTGGTGCCATTTCCGGTGAAACACCCATTTCCAGAAAACCAGGCTCATTGTATTTGGGCTCGTTGGCTGTATCCTCCAAATCCAGCCCTTCATGGGAAAGATGCCACAAATTTTTATCCTTGGAATATTTGGTTTCACGGGTAACCTTAATTGGCACATTATGTGCTTCGGCATAATCAATCTCATCATCACGGGAGCGGATTTCCCAAGTTCTCCAAGGCGCAATAATTTTCATTTCCGGGGCAAAAGCC
>CALXSV010000132.1 GCA_944391235.1 uncultured Clostridia bacterium
ATATTGATATAGAACCCTCCACTATTTCCAAAACTACTAACCATAAAAATAGCAAAGAACAGTAAAACCGAAGCGTGTGGATTTTGGGAACATCTATTAAATTACCATATGAAAAGCTATATTGCAAGTAATTTTTACAATATAGTGAAAAAAGTACAGTATATTTAGAGGATAAAGCGGCTCAAATCATCATCCTGCGCAATATCCGACAGTTTATCGGCAATATAGGCGCTATCAATCACAACATCGCCGGCCGCAGCCTCCGGCGCATCATAGAGCAGATCTTCCAGCACCTTCTCTAAAATGGTGTGCAAACGACGCGCACCAATATTTTCCGTATTCCGGTTGACACGGTCAGCGGTTTCAGCCAGCGCGTCGATGCCATCCTCAGTAAACTGCGCATTGACGCCATCCACGGAAAGAAGTGCTTTATACTGCTCAATCAGAGAATTTTCCGGCTCTAATAGAATGCGGCGCAAATCATCCTTATCTAGATTATCCAGCTCCACGCGGATGGGGAAACGACCTTGCAGCTCGGGAATCAGATCGCTCGGCTTGGACATGGAAAAAGCGCCGGCCGCAATAAACAAGATGTGGTCCGTTTTCACCGGCCCATATTTGGTCATCACCGTGCTGCCCTCGACAATGGGCAGAATATCGCGCTGTACACCGCCACGACTGACGTCCGGCCCTTGACCGCCAGCAGCACCGCAGATTTTATCAATTTCATCCAGGAAAACAATGCCGCCCTGCTCAGTACGGGCTACGCCCAGACGGTTCACCTCGTCTCCGTCAATCAGCTTATCCGCCTCTTCGTCGGTAATAATTTTCTTGGCCTCTTTAATGGTAACGCGGCGCTTTTTGGTTTTCTTGGGCATAATATTGCCCAGAATACCAGACATGTCTATGCCCATCTCCTGCATACCAAAAGTGGGGTTTGCGCCCTGCTCTTCCACCTCAATCTCCACAAACTGTTCGTCTAAAGAGCCATTGCGCAGCTGCTCACGCAGCCATACGCGGCGCTGACGGATTTCATTCCGCTTGGTTTTGGCTTCTGGAGAATTGTCATCCGGCTCCGCATTGGTAGAGCCGCCAAAAATGTTGCCAATCGCGACACCGCGGCCAGGTAGGGGCTGCAACATATCCAGAATACGCAGCTGTGCGGCGTCCTCTGCCCGCTCCTGCACCTCGGCCATCTTTTCAGCACGTACCATACGCACGGCCGTATCCACCAAATCGCGAATCATCGATTCCACATCGCGGCCTACGTACCCGACCTCAGTAAATTTTGTTGCCTCTACCTTGATAAAGGGCGCACGCACCAGCTTGGCCAAACGGCGAGCAATTTCCGTTTTACCAACGCCGGTTGGGCCAATCATAATAATATTCTTTGGCACGATTTCTTCCTGCAGCTTTTCGCTTAAACGCTGCCGGCGGTAACGGTTACGCACCACAACTGCTACGCAGCGTTTGGCTGCGGCCTGACCGACAATATAGCGATCCAGCTCAGCTACAATCTGCCGCGGCGTCAGCTCGCTGTCTACCGCTGGCAATAAATTATTGTGGTTATTGTCTATTGTATTATTTTCGTATTCCATAGGCCCCTCCTGCTAGGCGTTGTCCAGTTCCAGAACGGTAATATTGTGGTTGGTATACACGCAGATATCCGCCGCAATATGCAAGGCGTTTTCAGCAATCTGCGCTGCCGTCATGTCCGTATCCGACTTGATGAAGGCGCGTGCCGCTGCCAATGCGTAATTGCCGCCGCTGCCAATGGCCGCGATATTATCATCCGGCTCAATCACCTCGCCATTACCGGAAATAATCAATAATTTATCCGCAGAGGCTACAATCAGCAGGGCTTCCAAATTGCGCAGGTATTTATCCGTACGCCATTCTTTGGCCAACTGTACGGCTGCCCGCTCTAAATTGCCATGGCATTCTTCCAGTCGGCCCTCAAACTTTTCAAATAAGGTAAAAGCATCGGCAACACTGCCGGCAAAACCAGCCACCATACGGTTATGATACAGTCGGCGCACCTTACGGGCGCTATGCTTCATTACCGTATGCTCGCCCATGGTCACCTGACCATCACCGGCAATTGCAGTATGACCATCCTTACGCACGGCCACAATGGTCGTTCCTCTTAACTCTACCATACTTACCTCCTTAATTATTCTCATCTGACTTGTCCTCGCACTGTAGATCTTTGCCGGAGCGGGGATGCGATACATCATACATCTGGCGCAGCTTTTCCTTGCTCACATGAGTATAAATCTGCGTTGTGCGCACGCTCGCATGTCCCAACAGTTCCTGCACGGCGCGTATATCTGCGCCCTGATCCAGCAAATGCGTTGCAAAAGTATGCCGCAGGGCATGGGGGCTGATCTTCTTGATCAGCGCAATTTGCTGCACATATTTATTTAAAATATTCCGATAACTGCGCGTACTGAGACGACCGCCCCGATTATTCAAAAATAACGGATCCTTTTTCTCAGCAGGCTGCCCGACAGCCAACCTGGCGTCCAGATAAGAGCGAATCGCCTGTAAAGCCAGATCATGCACAGGCTCCCATCGCTCCTTGGCTCCCTTGCCCAATACCAGAACATAGCCGCGGTCAAAATCAATTGCGCCGCAGTTCAGCGAACTGATTTCCGCAACGCGCAGCCCGGCTGCGTAAAGCAGCTCTAAAATCGCTTTATCACGCTTACCAGATAGGGAAGATGTATCCGGAGCAGCCAGCAATGCCTCCACCTCGCTGTAATACAAAAATTTTGGCAAACGCTGCTCCTTTTTGGGGAGCGGCAACAGGCGGGCTGGATTTTCCTCCATTAGCCCCTCCCTGCACAAATAGGAGAAGAAAGAGCGCAGCACAGCCATATGTCGTTGCATAGAAGCTGCCGCCTGACCGCGCAGGCTACGCAGATAGGCGCGCAGCACGTCCACAGTAAACAAATCCGGGCTAAGCTCCTCTATGGATGCATACGCTTTTCTCTGGCAAACAAAGGTCATAAAAGCCAGCAAATCCTGACGGTAGGCAGAAAGGGTTAAGGGAGAGCAGTTGCGCTCCACATCCAGATAGCGGAGGAAGGCTTCAATCTGTGCCATCATATTCCAGCTCCAATTCAGCACAGAAGGCGTCTATGGCCGATAAAGCGCGCGCGGCAAGAGCAGCAAATCTTTCCTTTTTATTGCGCAGCCTTTGCTGCAGCGGGGGGAACAGTCCAAAGTTAATATTCATGGGCTGATAGTTATCCTTTTCCTGCTGGGTAAAGGCCAGCAGAGAGCCTAGAGCTGTCTCTCGCGGAAAGTGCGGCGCAGCACAACCGGCCTGCTCAAAAGCAGAAAAGATACCGGCAAGCAAGCCGCAGGCAGCAGATTCCACATAGCCTTCCACACCGGTTATCTGCCCGGCAAAACGTATACGCGGCTCAGTTTTCAAACGTAAATAGCCATCCAATAAACGCGGTGCATTGATATAGGTATTGCGATGCATGGAGCCCAAACGGAAGAACTCTGCCTGCTCCAGACCGGGGATCATACGGAATACTCTTTTTTGCTCGCCATAGGTCAAACGTGTTTGAAAGCCCACCATATTATACATCGTGCCATCCAAATTTTCTTTACGTAACTGTACAACCGCATAGGCCTCCTTTTTCTCCCCATCCACATTGGGCAAAGCCAAACCAACCGGCTTCAATGGGCCGTAACGAATGGCATCCTCACCATAACGCGCCATACTTTCAATAGGCATACAACCGGAAAAATGCTTTTCCTGTTCAAAGTCATGCAAAGGATGAACGGCTGCGGCAATCAGCTCCTGATAAAAGGCCTGGTATTGCTCGCGGGTAAAGGGGCAATTCAAATAATCTTGACCATCGCCTTTATTATAGCGGGAAGCAAAAAAAGCAATCTCCATATTAATAGTGGAAGCATCCACAATCGGCGCAATGGCGTCGTGAAAATACAGCGCATCCTGTCCGCTCAGGTTTTGCAGAACCTCGCTCAACGCAGGAGACGCCAGCGGTCCGGCGGCTACGATGAGTGGGCCCTCGGGCAACTGCCGAACCTCGTTGCGGACAAGACGCAGACGGGGAAAGCTACGCAGCTTCTCTTCAATATACGCAGAAAACCGATGTCGGTCCACAGCCAGAGCGCCACCGGCCGGAACCGCAGTGGCGTCCGCAGCCTGCATAATCAGGCTGCCACAGCGTCGCATTTCCTCTTTCAGCAGGCCCACGGCATTTTCTATATTATTGGCGCGCAGGGAATTGGAGCATACCAACTCGGCAAAGCCACCACCCGTATGCGCAGGCGTAAGTACCTGTGGGCGCATTTCGTATAAACATACGGCAAAGCCGCGCTTGAGCAATTGATAGGCCGCCTCACAGCCGGCAAGGCCCGCACCAATAATCTGAACCTCATGTTTCGTCATACACTGCTCCATTTTTACTGCCTGCTTTCTTAGGCTTTTTTCTTTCGGGGACGGCCCTTGGCTTTCTTTTCCTCATTTTGATGACTGGGGCAATCCTTATTTGGGCAGATAGTCATACTGCCGCCACCGCGCAGAGGACGCGTGGTAAGCTGCGTACCGCATTGTGCGCACTTCTCGTCAATGGGCAAATCCCAAGAGATATAGCGACACTCGGGATAATGGTCACAGCCATAGAAGATTCGACCAGTCCGGCTTTTGCACTGTACAATATTGCCGCCGCATGCCAAACATTTGACATTTGTGCTATGCACAATGGCCTTGGTATTGCGGCATTCAGGAAAACCAGAGCAAGCCAGAAAACGTCCATAACGTCCCATGCGGTAAACCATAACGCGACCGCATTTCTCGCACACCTCGTCGGATTCCTCCGGCTTGATAACAATTTTTTCTATTTCCTTTTCCGCATGCTCCAGCATCTGGGAAAAGGGCTGATAAAAATCATCAATTACCTTCACCCAGGATAACTCGCCCTCCTCTACCGCATCCAGCTTGTCTTCCATGGAGGCGGTAAATTCTACATTGATAATATCCGGAAAATAATCCTTCATTAAATCAACCACCAGCGTACCCAACTCCGTTGGATAAAGCTGCTTCTCTTCCCGCACCACATAACAGCGGGTCAGAATGGTATCGATGGTCGGTGCATAGGTGGAGGGTCGACCAACGCCCAACTCTTCCAAAGTTTTAATCAATGCGGCCTCTGTGTAACGCGGCGGCGGCTGGGTAAAGTTCTGCTTGGATTCTAGTCTTTCCAGCGGCAGCACCTGGCCCTCCACTACGGGAGCAACCAGGATGTTCTCATCCTTCTCCGCACCTTCTTCCTTGCCTTCGCTATATACCTGCATGTAACCGCTGAATTTCAACACTTGGTTGCTAGCGCGGAACAGACAGTCCTCAGCTTCAATATCAACAGTGGTAACATCAAACCGCGCCTGCGCCATCTGGCTGGCGACAAAACGCTCCCAAATCAGCTTATACAGCTTAAACTGCTGCGGCGTTAAAAAAGGCTTAAGCATGGCTGGCGTGCGCTCCACTGAGGTTGGACGAATAGCCTCGTGTGCATCCTGCACATTCATTCTACCCTTGCCAGAGCTGAACTGGTTCGGCTTAGCGGGTACATATTCCGCACCATATTTTGTGCTGATAAATTCCCTGGCCTGCGCTTGCGCCTCCGCATTAATGCGAACAGAATCTGTACGCATATAGGAAATCAAACCAGTAATATTGCCGCCAACTGCAATCCCTTCATAAAGCTGCTGTGCGGTCTGCATGGTCTTTTTAGCCACCATACCCAGCCGTTTGGAAGCCTCCTGCTGCATCATGGATGTGGTAAAGGGCGGCGGTGCATTACGCTTCTTTTCCTTAATAGATATAGCGCTTACCTTATATTCAGCCTTTTCCAAACGCTGCACAATCTCCTCAACAGACTGCCCATCATGCAGCTCTACCTTTTTACCGGCTATTTTCGCCAGCTTGGCTACCATATCGCTTTTGCCAGCCTTAAGGTGCGCGTAGATGTTCCAGTATTCTTCAGACTGGAAATTGGTAATCTCCGCCTCTCTGTCACAAATCAAGCGTACAGCCACAGACTGCACACGGCCTGCAGATAAGCCCTTTTTCACCTTTTTCCACAGCAACGGGCTGATTTTATAACCAACCAAACGGTCGAGAATACGCCGGGCCTGTTGCGCCTCCACTTTATCAATATCAATCTGCTCCGGTGTGGCCACAGCTTTTTTAATTGATGAATCAGTAATCTCATTAAAGCTAATCCGACACTTATCATCTGGCAGATTCAGATATTGCTGTAAGTGCCAGGCAATAGCTTCGCCTTCACGGTCAGGGTCCGAGCCAAGTAAAACGCGGTCCGCTTTTTTTGCCTCATCGCGCAGGATCTTAATGATATCGCCTTTGCCACGGATGGTGATATAGTGCGGCGCATAGCCATGCTCAATATCAACGCCCATTGTACTTTTGGGCAAATCGCGTATATGGCCCATACAGGGCTTTACAACATAGTTTTTACCAAGAAAGCGCTCTATTGTTTTCGCCTTTGTTGGTGATTCCACAATGATCAGTGTTCTCATGCTCTCCTCCGGAAATAGCAGGCCTAAGCCTGAATATGTTTTATAATGGTCTGGTAGTAATTACCGGGTAGTTTTCGAATCAGGCCCCGCAACTCCATCATCATCAAGGTAGAGGCAAGCGCGGCCGCATCCAAGCCCAAATCGCTATCTGCTGCCAGCGCATCTGCCTGCTGCGGCTCCAGCAACAGCTGCAAAAGCCTTTTCTCTATCGGAGAAAGCCCTTTATCCGACTGTGCGGCAGCCGTCCTGCGGACGTTTAGCGGGGCTTTCTGCATGGGCGCCGAGCTGTATTCGCGCCACACATCCTCCGGCGCAAGGGCAATCAATACGCCGTCGTCACGAATCATGCGGTTTACGCCGCGGCTATTGGGACTGGTGATATTGCCGGGTATGGCAAAAACATCCCGGTTCTGCTCCGCCGCACAGCGCACAGTTCCCAGCGTACCGCTCTTTTCACCCGCCTCTACTACGATAATACCACGGCTCAGGCCGCTGATAATCCGGTTGCGCCGCGGAAAATTCATAGCCAGAGCTGCAGTTCCCAGTGGGAATTCGCTGATCACAGCTCCGTGCTCGCAGATTTGCGCATACAAACCGGCATTCTCTCGCGGATAAATCACATCCAGGCCGCTACCTAAAACAGCCACCGTTCTACCACCAGCTGCCAACGCCGCGCGATGCGCAACACTGTCGATTCCCCGTGCCATCCCGCTGATGATCACCACGCCCTGCGCAGCCAAGTCTCGGGAAAACAGCTCCGCAACCTGCCGACCATAGGGCGTTGAACGCCGCGAGCCGATAACGGCCAGACAAAGCTCATCCAAACTGGGCAAATGTCCATAATAAAACAGCACCATAGGCGGATCATATATATTACGCAGAGAAGCGGGATAATCGTTATCCAGCCAGGAGACAATCGAGCAGCCACTGGCCAAATAATCACTCATCAGCTTGTCCGGCTCAATGCTATTGTGTATAGCGCGTAGCTCCTCGTCAATACCGGAGGGTAAACGTAGCAAATGCGCCCATTCCCGGTAATGATGCCAGGTTTCCATAGCATCCTCCTGATAATACGTAAGGAGACGGAAAATATCGGCCGGCCGGAGCTTATATATAGAATTAAGCGCCAATAAAAACGGCAATTGTTCTACGTGCATACAAGATGTCCTTTCCCTAAAAAGTTCTTAGGGGAATCAAATAGTTTATACCATATTATATGAAAAATAGCAAACATTTTTTCACAAAAAATAGATTCTCTACACAAATTCAACACAAAGGCAAATTTGTCCTGCGCCTTTACAAAATACCAAACATACAATAAAACCCTCCCGAAGGAGGGCCTTACTGTATGTAGGGGGAGCGGTTTTAGCGGATGCTACGTACGCTAAGCATATTCTGGTGCGCGCTATCCGCCAGGCGGGAAGAACGGTTTTTGTGGAGAGATAGAATAGAACGCCTGTCCCCGATTCCGCTAATCAAACTGATGTCTTCCCCGCAGCAGGGGCATATCCAAATATTATCTCCAGCAGCAGAATAGGATGTCTGCTGACAGGAAGGACAAATTTTATATGGCATACGCATTTCTCCTTTGGCATAACATAATCTTTACAGATAACATAGTAACAGAAATATTCCTGATATTCTGTCGCAAGCTGTCAGTAGGCAGCAAGAAATATTTCGTGCTTTTATGGCGCAATCCAACAAAACATCCACCAGCGTGTCCAAAACCAGCCATTCCCTACTTGCCACTTCCCGCTGCCTGTGCTACGCTTACAATACGAGACAGCAGCATCTGGGAGGAGAAAAAACATGCTCATGCAGGAAGCAAATGGTATCATGCTGGCACAATGGCAGGCCGTATACCAACAATACAGAAAAAAGCTCTACCCCAATAAAAGGACAGCAACGGATCTTATCCGCTATTTACAGCAGAAATTTCCTTCAAAGGAAGTATTGGACGCCAAATGGCAGGAGGTGGTACTTGACAATGTACGGGAAAATGATTATTATGCCCGCAAAGTGCCGCCAGGGCAAACAGTTGTAGCCAGAGTTTTCCGTATAGAGCACGAGGGACAAGGGCAAGTGTTGTACGAGCAACAGGATGCTGTTTTTCAGGGCCTTGATATTTACGTAGGCGTAGAGCTGCAAACTGGCTATTTTATGGTGGAAGGTAGCAGCTTGCTCTGGGACGAGCTGTTTGCCTTTTGTGGTTTAGACGAGATGGATTTAAATAATGTTTACCTGGTAGCGGAATACGTTACCTGTTTAAAAAGATTCTCCCTTTTAGAGGAAGTTTTAAGTAATTCAGCACAATAAAGGACAATTCATTACTCAGCTCCTGGCATATAGCTTCAAGATACCTGGATGCGCAAATCCAACCAGCATACCGACAACGAATCCAGGCAAATACGCATACAGATTGCTGATCAAGATGACACAGTACTCGCAAGACCTACGTGTTCTGTTTGCCTTTAGCGGGCTAAGCAAAAGGGAATCAGGTAAAAATTGATAAAAAGTTGAAAATAATGCCGTATAGTAACGGCAGGGGGGATTGTACTATGACGCACAAGCTGCTCATTGTTGATGATGAAGAGGATATTTTGCATATGCTACAACTCTTCTTTACAGAGCGCGGGTATCAGGTGCAAACGGCAGACTCTGCGCGGACTGCCTTGCAGCAGATAGCTGCGCAGCCAGAACTGATTTTGCTTGATGTCAACATGCCAGATATGGACGGCCTTGCTTTATGCGCGACCATCCGTGATCATGTAAACTGTCCCATTCTTTTCATAAGCGCCAAAATTGAAGAAAGCGACAAATTGGCCGGCTTTCGCGCCGGAGGAGACGATTATATTTTAAAGCCGTTTTCCCTCCTGGAGCTGGAAGCACGAATTGCAGCGCATCTTCGCCGCGAGCAGCGCCATGGGAGGCAAACGCAGATACAATTCAAGGGAGATTTGCTAATTGACTATTTACAGCGCCAGCTATATTTCAAAAACCAGCCTTTGCCTTTGACCAAGAAAGAATTCGCAATTGTGGAGCTACTCTCCCAGAATCCTGGCCAGGTCTTTGATAAGGAGCGCATCTATGAAAGAATATGGGGCTGGGACAGCGAGGGAGACAGCAGTGTTGTAGCAGAACATATCCGGCGAATCCGTGCAAAATTTTGCGCGCTCGGATGTATGTCCTATATTGAAACCGTATGGGGGTGCGGATACAAATGGATAAAGTAAAGCGCCGTTTTCCCACGCTTTCTCTACGCGCCAGCTTTATCTGCCATATCATCATCTGTCTGTTACTTGCCGTCCTGTGCATTGGGCTAACGCAACAGGCAATCACAGCTGCCTACCGGTCGGGGATAAGCGAAAAATATTATACGAAGGAGCAACGCTACTATCTGACCAACGAAGCTGGCCAACAACTAGGGGAAGGCGCCTTTATCAGCAGGCAACCCGTGGAAATGTCGCCCGCAGATAAATCCCGCAGCAATTTATATTCGTTTCTTTATAACAACTGCTCGCTCTTCTACTATGCTCTGGCCATCCTGAGCGCTGCCCTACTCTTTTACCGCAACAAATTGCGTCAGCCGCTCAAACTTTTACAGCAGGCCTCACAGCAAATTACGTGCAACAATCTGGATTTTCATATTGTATATGACAAGCAGGATGAGATGGGGCAGCTATGTATTGCCTTTGAAAAGATGCGCGCTGCCCTACTGGAGAACAACCGCCTTATGTGGCGGCAGATGGAGGAAAGGAAACGGATAAACGCAGCCTTTGCGCATGACCTGCGCACACCGCTCACAATTCTTAAAGGCTATACAGATATGCTGCAATTTTGCCAGCCGCCAGCCAGTGCGGAAAAAATACCAGCCATGGCCCGCACCATGTCCAAGCAGGTAGAGCGGGTTGACCAATATGTACAGAGTATGCGCGACTTGCAGCATTTGGAGGACATCTGTCCCAATCCGCAGCGCTATATAACGCAAGAGATTTGCGAACAGCTACGGCAAAGCGCAGAGATTCTCTGTGCAGCACCCCTGCAGATCGAATTCTGCGCAAAGTGGACTTCAAAAGAGATTTCCATTGATTTGCAAATGCTGCAGCAAATTTATGAGAACATACTCACCAATGCGCGCCGCTATGCGCAGGCTAAAATTCACATTTTCTTTAGCGAAGAGGCCACTACAATAAGCCTTGCAGTGGAAGATGATGGTCCAGGTTTTTCAGCCAGCGCCTTGCAACAGGCCATGCAGCCTTACTACACAGAGGCCAGAGAGCGTAAAACACATTATGGTCTGGGCCTGTATATCTGTGCGCTCCTCTGCCAACATCATGGAGGAGGACTGCATATTTGTAACACCGATAATGGCGCACAAGTCATAGCCGCGCTTAAAAAATATACCTGATAGAAAAAAAGTTGATAATTATGCATTATACTCTCCTTGTCCAGCAAGGAGAGTTTTCTTTTCACTGGCAAACTAGAAAAAGGGGAATCCAAAATGGAGCTAAAAATCATCGAGGTAACAAAACAGTTTGCAAACAAAACAGCTGTAAATCAACTGAGCTTTTCCCTGTATAACGGGGTCTACGGTCTGCTGGGCGCGAATGGCGCAGGCAAAAGCACGCTTATGCGTATGCTGTGCCGCCTGCAGAGGCCAAGCAGCGGACGCATCCTCTGCAACAACAAGGATATCTATACCCTGGGAGAACAATATGCATCCTATCTGGGATATCTGCCGCAGACCTTTGGCTATTATGCAGATTTTTCCGCCCGTGATTTTCTGCTTTACCTATCTCTAGTAAAGGGGCTGCCCAAAGCCACAGCTACCCGCAGATGCAACATATTGCTAGAGCAAATGGGCCTGGCGGAAGTGCAGGATAAAAAAATCAAAACCTTTTCCGGCGGCATGAAGCAACGTGTAGGCATTGCGCAGGCACTGCTCAACAACCCGCAGATTCTTATTTTAGACGAGCCCAGCGCAGGACTGGACCCTAAGGAGCGCGTACGCCTGCACAATTTAATCAGCGCACTAGCACAAAACCGCATCATCCTTCTTTCTACACATATTGTCTCTGATGTGGAAGACCTAGCAAACGAGATTTTACTAATAAAAAACGGGCAACTTCTGCATAAGGACACAGCAGATTCCATTGCTCAGTGTATCCGTGGACAGGTCTGGGAATGCCGGGTAGACGCAGAACAGGTAGCGCACATGACAGCCTGCTTTAATGTAGCAAAAGTAAAAAGCACGCAATCCAGCGTACAGCTACGTATCATTTCCAAAAGGCAGCCCTGCCCGGAGGCAGTGCCGGTGAAACCTGTGTTGGAGGATGTATATTTATACTATTTTAATGAAAGGAGAACCGGCAATGTATAATTTACTATACTATGAGCTGCGCAAGCTGCTGGGCAGACCGTTTGTTCTAGTGGGTATGCTCATTCTCATCCTTGTCAATGTATCCTGTTTTTGTACACAATCCCTGCCCTCTATAGTGGCTAGAGAAAAGGAGGACTCCGCCTATGCTTCCGGCTTTCAGGCAGTAGAAATAGAGCAGCGTCTAGCGCAAAAATATGGTGAAACGCTCACTGACGATGTCGTACAGCAAATGCTGCACGACTTTCAGCCTTCCGCAGAATTCATGGAAAAGACCAGCGGCGTACATACAGCTTACATTTACAACAATTCTCTGCAACAGGCGGTGCAGTATCACTTTGCCAACGCCGATGGCAGCTGGAATGGCTTAAGCGTAGAACAGGTCTTTGGCTATGACAGTCTCCCCTTGGGCTATAGCGCCGGCTGGATTGCCACCTGCACATATATGTTACAAATCCTGCTACTGCTTTGCCTGTTTCTGATTCTAGTAATTGCGCCGGTATTTTGCGGAGAGTACGGTACGGTGGAGGCCTTATTACTCAGCGCAAGATATGGCCGAACAAAGCTCATCCAGGCAAAAATACTGGCTGCCCTTATCTTTTCTATAGGCCTAATCTGCCTATTTTTCCTTATCAATTTTGCGCTAGCCTTCTACTGTTTTGGCGGACAAGGCTTAGATGCTTGCGTGCTGTTCTCCTTTGAAAACGCTTTTTCCAACATCGCCAGCCCCTTAAGCTGCGGACAGTTGCTGCGAGCCATGTTTTTCCTATCCTTAAGCGGCGCCATAAGTGTCGCAGCAATCACACTGGCCCTTTCCGCAGCATCTAAAAACACCTATATTGCCCTAATCGCAGCGCTCTTTGTTTTTCTGCTGCCGCTCCTATTAAACCTGCCCAGCCACCATCCTTTCTATAAAGCGTTGATGCTTTGTCCTGTGTATCAGGTTATGAGCAACCACATTCTTTCTGCCGACAGTATATCCATTCTCGGTAAACAGACGCTGTTTGCCTGGCTCTGCCTGCCGTTTGACATTATTATCAGCACCGTAGCCATTGTGCTGGCTCATGCACGATTTGCCAAACACGAAGTTACATAGACGTAAGGAATTCCACAGGGAAATACCAGCAAAGAGAAAAAGGGATATACCGCCTTTAACGCAGTATATCCCTTTTTATACGCTTATTTATACGATTCTTTGTCTTTCTTCGCCTAAGTATGCGGGTCTAATCCTTGGACAGCTTTAATAATATAAACCAACGGGCATATATGACTGTTCTAGCAGCTTAATAAATTTCTGAGCAGAACCAGCTGGCCACATAGCCTTCCGTACCATCGCTTAAACGTACATTGTACCAAGTACCGTCAGAGGAGCTGGCAGATCCAAGATACACCAGCTCTGTATTGGTATCCACTGTGGTAAGAACATTGCCTTCTGTAGAGGCTGTAGAACGAATATTTACAGAAGTGGTTGTTGTAACATGCTGTGTAGTGCCACCCTCCGGATCGTCACCAGTGGAAGGATTTACCGTGCTAGACCCATTGCTTAAGGCCTCTATTTGCGTTTTTAATTCATCAATCTGTGTTTGCAGGGTACTGGTACGCTCGCCCACCAACTTATCCACATAGCTTTGCTGTACCACTGGATCCGCATCTGTGCCGATGCTGTTGCCGCTATACTGAACAACTTGGCCAATTACAAAGCCTAGGCCACAAAATACTAACGCCGCTATAATTAAAACAACAACCCCTACTTTACTCATCTTCAGATCTCCTTTATTTCCCAAAAGCGTTTATTTGTAAAACCATACTCTTTATAAAAACATTAGTCTTTTACAGCATTGTCGAGCCGAATATGCCGTTTACCGCGCAGTACACCCAACCATTCCGCTCCAGCAAAAGCAAAGCTTACGGTGGCAATTAATACAATGGCAGCCTGGGCGGTCGCTAAAACCGCCATCAGTACAGCGCACACCCCCATAACCAGCGCCAAAACATAGATAGCCAGCACAGTCTGGCGCTGCGTCAGCCCTAGAGACAGCAGGGTCTGATGCAAATGCATCTTATCTGCCTCAAAAATCGGCTTACGCAGGAAAATACGACGGATGATAGCGCAAAAGGTATCAAACACCGGCACGCCGAGAATCATAAAGGGAATAAATACGGAAATTACCGTGGCTCCCTTGGACAGGCCCATCAAAGCCAAAGCGCCGAGAATGAAACCGAGGAACAAAGCCCCGCAATCACCCATAAAGGTCTTGGCCGGATTAAAATTCCAGGGCAGAAAACCCAGTGCCGAAACAGCCAACACACCAGCCAGCGCAGCCGCAACAAATTCGCCCTGCGAAATGCAGACAACAGCGGTAGATAAAGCGGCGATAGCAGAAACGCCGGAACTTAGGCCATCCATACCATCAATTAAATTAACGGCATTAGAAATACCAGCAAGCCATAATACGGTAATCGGAATGGAGAACCAGCCCAAGGAAATAATACTGCCGTTAAAGGGGTTGGTGATAAAGCGCACAGTAAAACCAAAATACACCAACACCAGCGCAGCAACAATCTGCCCGCCCAGCTTTACCCACGGAGAAATATCTCGAAAATCATCCAGCAGGCCGGTAAAAAAAACAATAGAGCCAGCAATGAGCAAAGCTGCAACCTGCCGTGTATAAACGCCCAACAACAGGGCGCCGATAACAAAAGCTGCATATATGGCAACGCCACCCATCCGCGGCGTAGGCTTAGTATGTATTTTTCGCTGATTTGGAATATCAACAATATTGTATCGAATTGCAAGCTTGATCGCTACTGGCGTCAGAGCAAGAGCAGCAACAAACGCCACAACAAGCGCAAGCCAAATACGCATACCGTCACTCCCTATCATTGAAACACAGAATTTCAATTTATTTTCCTATGCTGTATTTTCTCATTTTTGCTCCCTGCTGTCAACTCTTTTATTAAATGAAAAGCGGATATTCAGTAAATGTTCATTTTTAGACAAATTTTTCTTCTAACAGCAGATAGCTGTTATTTTTTTAACAAATCATCAAGAACATAATGCAAAGCTCTGCTTTTCAGCAGCCACAAAACAGCCAGGTAAACAACAATGGCAATCAGGATGATTGCCCCTACCATAAGCAGTAGAGACAGCTTTGTCCGCGCAGCCGGCCACAGCTGGGTAAGCACAAAAACCACCAGGCCCATGACTGCGACAGCAGACAGCGATTTGCCCAGGGTATCACGAAAATCCGCATCCAAAAAGGGCAACTGACGCTGCAAGTGCCAGCCCAGCAACAAGGTATTGACCCCTGCGGCAAAGGTATTCGCCCAAGCCAGGCCAATATGCGCCAAATGCGGGGCCAACAGCCAGCAAAGCAGCAAATTTACGGCCACCGAAATAGCGGTACAGAGCAAGGGGGTGCGCACATCATGCAATGCATAACATACGCGGCATAGCAGCATGGAGCCGCCGATAAACAGCATACCAGGCGCCATGGCAAACAGTGCCTGCGCAGTTATCAAGGTATCCTGCGCATTGAAATTTCCCCCTTCAAACAACAGGCGGACAATTTCTCCATCCAGCAGCATCAGGCCAACCGAAGCAGGCAATACGACCAGCAAGGACAGGGATACACCGCGCGATACCGTTGCCGCCAGCTCCTGTTTATCCTGCTTTTGCGCCAATTCCGCCAGAGTGGGAAATACCGCGGTAATCACCGCCGCCACAAACAGACCCAAAGGCAGGTTGATCAGCTTGTTGGCATAATTCAGGGCAGAAATGCTTCCTTCCTGCATGCCGGAGGCAAATATACGGTTGATGATAATGTAAAACTGATTGACAGCCAGACCAATAATGATGGGCAGTAAATCACGCATAACCTGCCGGATTTGCGGATGCCGGTAATCGCAGACCAGGCGGTACCGAAAGCCGGTTCGAGGCAAATCCGCCGCCTGCACCAGAAAAAAGCCCACAAAACCAAGCAGGGTGCCAATCGCAACAACATAGATATTGCCCTTGGCAAACCAAGCGGTGGACACAATAACAAACAGAGCAGTCACACCCGGCGCCACAGCGGCTGCTACAAAGCGGTAACGGCTGTTGAGAATGCCGGCAATCACCATGCCTGCTGACATAAAAATCAGCGAGGGGAAAAGAATACGGGTTAGCTCAACGGAAAGGGAATACGTGTCTGCATCAAGGGCCGGTGCTGTAAGCCACACCAGTGCAGGCGCAGCCAGCACGCCCAGTACGGCCAGGGCTGTCATCACAATCAGTGTAAGATTAATTAAACTGCTGCCTAGACGGTAAGCTTCTTCATTGTCGCCCTCCTCTTTCCAGCAGGCGCTCAGCAGAGGGAGAACCGCAGAAACAAAGGCATACCCCAAAATGGTCTGCAAAAAATAGGGAATGGTATAGGCCACCAGGTAGGCATCAGAGGCGAAGGAGGCGCCAAACCCATTGGCGATGACCATCTCCCGGACAAAGCCTAGCAGTTTGACGCCTATATTAATCACCAGCAACAGGCCGGCGGCTTTCACGATATTGTTCTTTGACATCCGCTTTCCTCCGCGATGCGGCTGGGAAATCTCAATCCGCTAAATTCTCGCCGTAATAAATTTCCAGACCAGCCGGCGGACTGACCTCCTCATCCGTAACCATATTAATCTTAATATTGCTGTATGTAGAGGTCATACGTTCACCCAGGCTGTCTGTATATTCCGCCTTCAGCGGAAAGCCGTACTTGGTGCTAACCCACAGCAAATCACCCTCCGGCGTTTCCAGACATAAACAGTACTGATCGTCTATATAGGTGCCGTTTCGCAGCGTATAGCTGCGGTAATCCTCCATCACTGGGTTATCGGGTGCATCGCTGCTATCGGGGTCAAAATCCGACTGCATAGCAGAAGAAGAGCCAATATAATAGGTGACCAGCGTACCCTTTTCATAATCATAATAACACTCGTTCAGCGCATAGGAGTTCACGCTGGAAAGCAGCTTCATCTTTTTATCCTTATACCATACTTGGATAAAAACAGAGCCATCCGGATAATTTACGCTCTGCTCAAAATAAAAGGACTTTATTTTCGCCTGTGCTGCCACAATATCATCGATGGTAGCAGCCTCACCCTTGTCCACAAACTCATCTGTAGATTGCGCAATCGTATCTTCACTATCGGTTTCATCAAGCACATCCAAAGGTGGATTAATTCCCGGCTCAATAACCGTAGAATGGGCTGTTGAATCAGCGTTATGTACATCATCATCAGATCTGCCCCCACAGGCAGTCAGACAAAGCAGCAGCGTCAATGCTACAGCAATCAAATAAGTCACTTTTCCTACCCGCATATTCATCTCCAACCTTAGCCTTGCAAACAAAGTGGTACAAAATCAGCTACATTATAACAAACACACTGCAAGAATACAAGAATTGTCACAAAAAATCAGCTATTGTCCACATTAGCTGATACGATTTACGAAAAAATCCGGGAACTGCCGCAGCATATCCGCCCGCCTATCAAAATCAACCAAATACCCAACTGCCTCTTCCGCAGCCGTCTGCGCGGCGTGGCGGGCAGCGTCACAGCCCAACAAAGATGCATAGGTATAGCGGCTGTTTTTCTCATCGCTGCCTACGGGTTTGCCCAGGACATCCGCTGTGCTTTCCATGTCCAAAACATCATCAATCACCTGAAAAGCCAGACCCATTTTTTCCGCATAACAGCCTAACGCATGTAGCTGAACATCACTGGCGCCGCAGAGAATTGCCGCAGAAGACACAGCGGCGGAGAACAAGGCGCCCGTTTTTTTGGCATAGATGCAATCCAGCATAGCCCGCGCCAAGGGCTGTCCACTAAGTGCCAGCTCCGCAGCCTGTCCGACCACCATACCGCCCACCCCGGCCAGCCAGGAAACTGTACCAAGCGCTTTCAGTTGCCTTTCTGCCGGAACCTGTAGAATGGGGCGGGCCATAACAGCAAAAGCATGCGTAAGCAACGCATCGCCAGCCAAAATGGCTGTTGCCTCATCAAAGGCCTTATGGCAGGTAGGCTGTCCCCTGCGCAAATCGTCGTCATCCATAGCAGGTAAGTCATCATGGATTAAGGAGTAAGTATGAATCATTTCCAGGGCAGCGGCAAAATGGAAAAATGGTGCTCTGGGTGCGGAAAAGGCGTCCAGAGTGGCAAAAAACAGTGCCGGACGCAGGCGTTTGCCGCCAGCCAGCACACTATAACGCATCGCCTGGTACAATTGACGCTCCGCAGCCGCCTCCGGCTCCGGAAGAATGGCATCCAACGCCTGCTCTGTCTCCCGTGCAGCCTGCGCCAAATATTCGGAAAAATCCCTACGCTCCATCATGCAGTACCTCCTCCCTATCCGCTGCCGGGGCTGGCGTATCCTCGATCAGTTGCCGGGCCGCAGAAAGTTTATCGCGGCACAGGGCGATCAGCTCTATACCCGCAGCATATTCTTTAAGCATTTCATCTAAGGACAGCGCCCCGCTTTCCATACGGGAGATCCGCTGCTCCAAATCCTCCAGCAGCTCTTCAAAGCCACGTTTGCTTTTTGCCTTAGCCATAAATACCCCTTTCTATGCTAGCTGCCTAAACTGGCAGGTCGGACAGTTCTTCTGCAGATATGGCAACAACTTTTGCATCCACACTGCCCTGCGCCAGACGTACCTGAATCAACTCATCCACTTCTAATTGAGAAGCGTCCTGTATAATACTGCCGTCCGCACGTAGAGCCACGGAAAAGCCACGTGCCAGAGTAGCAAGCGGATCCAGCGCTTTAAGACGGCCTGCTGCTTGATGCAAAAAGTTCTCCTTTTGGACAAGGCCCTGCAGCATGCTGCGTCGTAGTGCTTGCTCAAGCATCTGCAACTGCAAAGTCGGCTTCTCCAGCATACGCTGCGGCTGCCTGAGCAGAGAGCTAGACAGCACCTGCTCCAACTGAACACTGGCAGAGAGGACACGCTGCCTCAAGGCCCTCTGCATGCGGGAGTGGGCTGCATCCAGCGTCGCCAGCAAAGCAGCGCCGTCCGGCACAGCCAAACTCGCGGCATGAGTAGGCGTAGCAGCACGAACGTCCGCCGCTAAATCCGCCAAGGTTACATCGCTTTCATGTCCTACCGCAGAAATCAGCGGGGTGCGCACGGCGGCAATAGCGCGTACCACAGCCTCACTGTTAAAAGCAGCCAAATCCTCATCCGCACCGCCGCCACGGCCACAAATCAGCACATCATGCCCCGCTGCATCCGCGGCCAGCAGTTGCGCCACAATGGAAGCCGTCGCATTATCGCCCTGGACAAGCGCAGGATAAAGACAAAGTCTTACCCCTGGGCAACGGTTGCGGCTAATACGCTGGATATCAGCCCATGCCGCGCTATCTGCTGCGGTGATCACACCAATATCCAGGGCTAGGCGAGGCAAAGCCTGTTTACGGGCTGGATCAAACAGCCCTTCCTGCTCCAAGCGGCGTTTTAGCTCCTCCAGAGAACGGGCCTGCTGGCCCATGCCGGCAGGAAGAAGCATCTCCGCATACAGTTGACAAGAGCCGTCCCGCTCATAAAACCCAATGCGTCCCAATACCACAACCTGCTCCCCATCTCGTGGCCGCCACTCCAACTGCGCCGCATAGCGGCGAAACATCACCGTGCGCAAACCTTTGTCCCCTTCGCGTAAAGTAAAATACACGTGGCCGGAGGAGTGGGCTTTATAACCGACAATTTCCCCTTGTACTGCAATGGAGGACAAAAATTCATCCTCCCCCAAATATTCGCGCAGATAATAATTAATTTCCGCTACGCCATAAACATGTATCTGTACGGATTCCGCCATATGTACTCCTAAATTTCACGCATATTATGCAGGTGTTGCAGGCATTTGTTGATAAAGGACAGCTGCTGGGAATCTGCCGGCCGACCGGACATATAATAAACCACACTTTGTTCCCCGTACTCCAATAGCCGCTGCTCCTGTAAAATATGTACGAGGTTGCGGCTCGTTCCCTGGCAGCCATCCACAAACCGCACCGGCTCGGGAAATCGCCTACGCAGCGTATCCTTAAAATAATTAAAATGCGTACAGCCCAGAACCACGGCAGAATACTCGTCTGCCTGATATTTTTCCAGTTGCCTGCAGCAATATGCATATACCTCATCCGTATGGAATTGCCCCTGCTCGGCAAAGCGTACAAAGCATGGCATGGCTTGCAAATCCACCAGATGCGCTTTGTCCACCTCGGCAATCAAATGTTGTAATTTGGCTTCCCTTAAGGTTAAAGGCGTGGCCAACAAAAGCACGCGTTTGCCATTACTGCACTGCAGCGCTGGTTTTATCGCAGGCTCCATACCAAGAATGGGCAGCGTATAACGAGCGCGCAAAGTAGAAATAGCCGCGCTGGTTGCCGTATTGCAGGCTACGACGATGGCCTGAACCTGCTGCTCTAACAAAAAGCGTACAGCCAGATCGGCAAAACAGATAATTTCCTCGCGCGATTTTTCTCCATAAGGAACATGGTCTACATCTGCATAATAAATAAATTCTACTCCGGGTAACGCTAGCATCAATTCCTGCAAAACGCTAAGCCCGCCAATACCGGAATCATAAACACCTATTTTCACTTTCATTCCCCCCTTTATGCCCTTGTTTCCTGCTCATGCTTTTTCAAGCCCAATAAAGCCACGCCAACGGCATTGTCGCCGGCATACTGCGGCTGCGCAAAATTAAGCTGTAGGGAATGCAGTCTTTTACGGATGCGCTGGTTGGCGGCTACGCCGCCGGCCAGCAAAACATGCTGGCAACCATATTCTGCTCTAGCCGCACCAATCGCCTTAGCCAGACTTTTCGCAATATTATCCAGAACAGCAGCAGCGATTTCAGCAGGTGGGACACCGGCAACCACAGCCCTTTGCGCCGCAGATTCCGGGCCGGAAAAAGAAATATGCGTGCCCCGTACGCAACCGGTCAGGCGAAAATCTGTAGAGCTGGCACAGGCAGCCAGCTTTTCTATCTCCGGACCAGCGGGAAAAGGTAGCCCCAAAGCTACGCCAACCCGGTCGATAAACTGTCCCGGAGGTAAATCCGTATCGCCAATCACACGAATCGAAAAGCCCGCCGCCTGCGGCTCCACATACAGCAATTCCCCCGTGCCGCCGGACAAATGCACGGCCAGAAAGGGGTCTGCCCAGCGCAAACTCGCAGAATATAGCGCCGCCATAATATGCCCTTCCTGATGGCTGGTCATATAACAGGGAACCCCTAGGGAAGCAGCCACACTGCGGGCCACAGCCACACCGGCGGTAAAAACCGGCATATAGGAATCTGCCTGCGGACGCGGCTGGCTAGATACAGCAACTGCCTGTATGCCGGCATCTCCAACCTCAGCAAACAACGCCTCCATCAAATCCGGAAGATTGCGGATATGACAAAACAAGGCCTCGCTCTGGCGTAAGCCACACTGCCCTCGGGCAACGGGCAAAAGCCGTCTCTTATCGCTAAGAAGACGGCCAAGAGAATCACATATGGCAACAGAGCTAGTATAGCAGCTGGTATCAATGCCTAGAATCATTTATCTGCACCTACAGGTTTAAACTCATGATTATAAATTGCATCCAACATACCATTGATGAAAGCGCCGCTATCCGCAGAGCCAAACTTTTTGCCCAGTTCAATTGCCTCATTAATAATCACATGATGGTTTTCCGCAGTATCGTGGCGCAGCTCACACACCGCCATGCGTAAGATGCTGCGATCCACAGAGGCAAAACGCTCCACATCCCAGCCGCGCGAATAAGCGGCCAGCAGTGCGTCGTTCATTTCCCTCTCGTCATAGGCCATACGCGCCAAATCCAGAGCAAAGACAATGTTGTCACCCTTGATTCCCGTATCATCCAGTATATTGGCTGCAGTCTGCCAGTCACAACCGCCGCAGGCAGCAAACAACAGCATCATAGCCACCTCACGGGCACGGCGCCGGGGCGACTCAGCCAAATCCCGGTAATCCTCCAGATTAAACAGGCTAAAATCGCTTTCCGCCTCCTTGGCCTCCAGGACCTTGCGCGGCTTGCGTACCGGCCTTTTGGAGGTTTCATCCACAGGCAGTGTAAAAGAGATGACCTTTTTACCGGGCGCTGGTTGCGGTGGATTTACTTCATTCACAGCATCCTTCCAATCTGTAAATTTCCCATCCTTTTTACCATCAAAATCATTCATTATAATATATATCCTCTGCTTTATTTTTTGCGGCTAGCCGCTTATCCACATGCAAGCCCAGCCACAGACCTGCAGCTACGCATATGGCAATGAGCAGCGACTTGAAAAAGCCATAATTTATAATACACATAGCAAATAAAAAGCCGCAGATAGAAAAAATGATTGTCCATTTATAAGACTTGACAAATTCCAGCACATCACGATCAGAGCCCATTTTCATTTACCTCCATAAGTCCCGGAACCTGCGGTTTCTCTACAACATTGGCAACCTCAACGCGAATATCTTTAGCAGTAATACTCAGGACAGAGCGCAGCCTGTCCGCAACCAAATCGCGGGCCGCAACGCCAATAGCAGGAATAGATTCATGTGAAGGTACTACCAGCTGCAAGACAATCATTAGTCTGCCACGGGTGATACGCATATTGGTGCTAGCGCTTTCTACACTAGCAATTTCACTGACAGCCTGACGAATAACACTGCCAATGGCCTCCTTGCTGATTTCTATTGCATTGCCTTCTCCCACTTCAACACGTACGGATTTACTTTCTCTGTGTCTGAAGACCGCCACGAAAAGCATGAAAAGCCCCAAAATGAGAAACAGCAAAAGCAGCAAAAAAGGCTCCCACAAATTTATATTTTCTACAAACCATAGCTCCATATTATAGACAGCAAAGCGATCCATAAAATCGACAACAGCTATGCCAAAGCTATGTTTGACCATACAAACAGCCAGAATAATACCCAGCGCTAAATGAATCAGACCAAACAGGCCAATCAAAACTCTTCTTAAGACAGCCATAAAACCTCCCCTTATTCTGCTCATTCCAAAAGGCTCCGACGTGGTACGCCGAAGCCTTTCTGACGGTGTTTTGTACGCAAATACAGACGGCTACTATTCGTTTTCAGCCGCATTGGCCTGGGGGAACATAATACCCTGTACATGAATATTAATCGCCTTGCAGCTCAAACCGGTCATATTTTCTACCGTGTTTTTCACTGTGATCTGTACCTTTTTGGCAACTTCGGCAATGGCTACGCCAAATACCATAATCATATACAAATCAATAGTAGCTTCCTGGTCATTGATTTCCACACGCACACCCTTGGTCATGTTTTTGCGACCAAGCATCTGGGCAAAGCCATCAGCCACGCCGCCGCTCATGCCTGCCACACCTTCTACCTCGGTAGCGGACATTCCGGCAATCGTAGCCACAACGTCAGAGGCAATACGAACAGTACCTATTGTATTTTCCACGTTACTTTCGGCGATTCTCTCCTCGCTATCCATAGCAAATACCTCCCTTTAAGCTAAAACAAAAAGCAATATCGTAAACGGAATGAACAAATACATCTAACGGAATAAATTATATCAGATAGCATTACGATTGACAATAACCACATTTTCAAAATTGATTAAACAAGTTGTAGAAACTACTTCTGCTATGCGTGTTGCCGTTACCGCGTCCAGCTGTACCGCGCAAATCACCGTAGCCTGGTCTGTTCCCATCATAACAACGGTTTCACCAAAGCCCTCTGCATCCAGCAGGCTTTCGGCTCTCGCCTCTGCTTCAATATTGGC
Source organism: uncultured Clostridia bacterium (assembly GCA_944391235.1). Taxonomy (GTDB): domain Bacteria; phylum Bacillota; class Dehalobacteriia; order UBA4068; family UBA4068; genus CALXSV01. Next base: position 23,755 of record CALXSV010000132.1, read on the forward strand.
CGCAACCTGTATTTTTCGCTGTTCTGCCTGTTGTCGGGCTTCCTCGCTGCTGGCTTCATCTTCTATAACCTCTTGCAACAAGGCGAGCTCGTCAGCCCGGGACTGCTCCCTATCCATGCGGTAGGCGGCAAAGACCTCAGCCTCTGCCCAGTCAGCTGATGCGTCCAGAGCCTCGGAGTTTCCTGGATCCTCCATCTCGTCGGATACGGAAGAATCCGAATCCATAGACAGCGTATCACTTCCCTGTACCATAGCGGGACGGGATAGCTGCGCAAATCCGGATACACCGCCGTTGCTGCTAACATCCCATACCAATAGGGCAAGGCAAAAAACAACAAAGGCAAACAAACCAAGCTGCGCCGGGTGCTTGCAACGCTTTGACTTAGGTTTACTGATCTTTCCTTCTTCATTGTACCACGAAAAGAGCTTTTTCATTCCATTCCCTCCCCTTCAATAATTGCAACCTGGCCCGCACTCAAGCCAAGTAAGCTTTTTACCGCCAGATAAAGCCTTTCTTTCACCAGTGAATCACCTGCACCCTCTGATACCACAACAACACCGCTGACACGTGCGGCATATTCCTTGACCGCTACTGGCTGCTCATTGGACATGGCCAGGGTCTGCGTAGTCTGGCTGTCAACAGAGCTGTTGTCCGCGCTGCTGCTGCGGCTTTCTGAGCTCTGCGTTTCCATGGCATAAATCTGCTCCGCACTCTCGCTATAATAGACAGCCACACTCACCGTGCCGGCCCCCTTGACTTTTGATAAAATATCAGCCAGCTCTTTCTCCAAATCCGTGCTGCCGGTCAGGCTGGCAATCGCGGCCTGAGTCTCTCCCTGTGCTGCGGTATTCTTATCCCGGCTGCTATCCGTACCCCAACCGC
>CALXSV010000133.1 GCA_944391235.1 uncultured Clostridia bacterium
CAACGCACTGCGGGGCAATAGCAGGATACTGCCGCAAGATCCACTGCATACCAGCGGGGTTCGGCTTGAGCTTGCCTACAGTGTCCCGACCCACCACACAGCTAAAATGGTGTAAAATACCCAGGCGACTCAGATTATCCGCCAGATGAAAATCCGTATTATTGGTTAGCACAGCCAGCTCGGCATAACCGGAGAGCTCGGCCAGCATAGCGGCTGCGCCTGGCTCCAGCACCGCGTTTTGCATACCTACGTCCTCAAGACGCGCCACCTCAGCCCACAGCAATCTATCCAGCTCAGCATCATACTCCGCAGATTCGGCAAAACGTTGCAGAGTTGCGGCCGGTGTAGGAGCAATATAGCGCTGCAAACCACGTTCGTGTAAACGTGCAGCAAGAAAATCTTGCATCTGGACAAAATCTATGTTAGATTGCAGTATAGTATTGTCCATATCAAAAATCACCAATCTGTCTTTTTTCATAGCAATCCCATTTCCATTCTCTGCCTATATTGTATAAAATAAAGATAGTTGTCCTCTGCTGTCTGTTTGTAAGGATAAGGGGAGATATTTATGAAGTTTCGTCCCATGTTAAACGCCAATCAACTAAAGCTGCTGGCCTGCCTGTTTATGCTGGTAGATCACATCGGCTACCTGCTGCTGCCGCAATATCAAATTCTGCGCGTTATTGGTCGGCTATCCTTCCCTCTGTTTGCTGTTATGGCAGCCAATGGCTGGCAGCACAGCCATAACCGCATTCTCTATTTGCTGCGTCTAAGCATATTTGCGCTGTTGTTTCAACCTGTATTCCGCATATGTATGGCTACCAGCAAATGGAATATCTTTGCCACGTTGCTCCTGGGCCTGCTGGCTATTGCCTGCTATGAGGTGCTGTCCCAACAAGTCCATCAGGCAGCGGGTCTGATCGCAGCCATAGCCATGGCCGTGTTAGCCAACCTAATTCGCGTGGATTATGGCTATTACGGGGTGCTGCTGGTGCTCTCCTCCTATTTGTTCTTCCACAATAAGCGGGCGCTATGCTTGAGCTGGCTGCTGCTAAACTTATTGTACTGCTACAACCAGGGTAACTGGCTGCAAATATATTCGCTGCTCGCCCTGCCTCTCTTTTTTCTTTACAACGGCGCGCGCGGACGCGGCAGTCGCTGGTTCTTCTATCTTTTCTATTGCCTCCATATTCCCCTGCTATGGTGGCTGGGCCGCAGTATCCTCTAAAGCAGGGTCTAAATCCGTTCTGCTAAAGCACTGGAGCCGCTAATGCAGCTCGTCCAAAGAAAGCAAAAAGCCGTCCAGACAATGCTCTAAAAACCAGGCCAATGCAGGAACATCCGTATAACGATCCAGCTCGCAGCGTATGCTGCGCTCTGCCTCGGCAAACTCCTTATTGCCCGCGCCCAGCTCCTCCAAGCATTTCAAATAGGCAGCCAGCTTGTCCGCCGCCTTAACCATGCGCATATGGCGCGGCTCGCCCTGCTCAAAAATCAGCGGTCGATATACCTCCTGCAACTCCTGCGGCAGCATGGAAAGCAGCTTATCGCGAGCAACGTTTTCCACCTCGCCATAAGCCTTTTTAATCTGCGGATTATGATACTTTACCGGCGTAGGTAAATCACCGACAATCACTTCGCCTGCGTCATGATACAAGGCCAGCAAAACCACAGCGCCAGCATCGCACTGGCCGCCAAAATATTGGCAATCAATTTCACATAGGGCATGCGCCAGCACCGCTACCTGATAACTGTGCTCCTGAATATTCTCCGGATGTATATTACGCATCAGGCTCCAACGTCGGATCAGCTTCATTCTGGACAAATAAGCCCAAAAATTACTCTGCATAGTCAGAAATCCATCTCCTCTATCTCCTAATTTTATCTGCGCAAAGCCAGGTGTCTTGCGCAAACCAAAGGACCCCGCCAGGCGGGGTCTAATATGTAAATTATGGACTTACCAGCACCTGTTCTCTGGCCAGACGGCTCAAACGCTTATCGAAAATTAAATCACGCAGCGCGTTTACCACATCCGGATCCAGCACGGTATTGGCGTACAGGTTTAATTCATCCAATGCTTCTTCCACAGTCATTTGCGGCTCCTGTGCATCCATAGAGCGTACAAACATCGATACGGTGGTGAAAATGCGGCAGGCCAGCGGTACGCTGCGTCCAACCAGGGCATTGGGTCCGCTGCCGTCATAGCGCTCTTCATGCAGGGCAATCAAAGACGCTGCCCGTTTAAGCTGCGGCAAAGAGGCGGCAATCTGCGCGCCATATGCAGCGTGCTGCATGTAAATCCGCCACTCCTGACGCGTACGGGGCTGGCGCTCCTGCAATTCAACTGGCAGCAGAAACATGCCAATGTCATGGCTGTAACAAAGAATGCGCAACTTATCGCGCTCGCGGGCAGGCATTTTCATGATCGCCGCCAAACGCATACAATAATACAAAATCCGCCGTACATCATCCTGGCTATTGGCATCTCCAAACAAAGTACCGTCATCCGCCTTATTCATGCAGACAATTTCATACCGGCGCCATATGTAGCCCAAATAAGAAACAAAACCTGGCGTCAGCACCGCCAGCGTGAGCACAAGACGGAACAGCAAACGCGGCGTAGATACGTTTTCCCATAAGGAGCCGCCAAACCCCAGACCAGAGGTAAAGGCCAGCAGCAGACTGTCGATAAGCCATATTAAGGGCGCAAGTCCCATACATATCAGCAAACGATCAACCGGACGCATTGGCATTCCTTTCCATTCGCTAAGAGCTTCAAATTAATATAATTCTGCTCCAGAATTTGGTTTCCTGCTGACCGGCTCAAGAATACAAAACAAAACAGCGTCTGTCTCGCCAGTAAAATATTCTGGTCTACAGGCTAACATAATCCGCCAAAAAGCTCCGCACTGTATCAATGGGAATGGCAAAGCCCATACCCTCAAAATCCGCATCCACAATCTTTACGCTGTTCACACCAATCACCTTGCCATAGGCGTCAACCAGCGGTCCCCCGCTGTTGCCGGGATTAATGGCTGCATCCGTCTGAATCAGACTGTACAAATTGCCATCCGAGAGAATCATCTCCCGCCCCAGACCAGAGATAATGCCCATGGTAATGGAGCGGGCAAACTGCTCGCCGCCTGGGTTGCCGATGGGAAAGACCAACTGCCCCACCTTTAAATCCTCGCTGCTGCCCAGCGTAGCTACCGGCAAATTGTCCAAATCAATTTTCAGCAGCGCCAAATCTCCGCTTTCCTCATAGGCAATTACCGTCGCGCTGGTGGTACGCTGGTCTGCCAGAGATACGCTCAAATCCGTAGCATTGGCAATAACATGGTAATTGGTAATGATATAGCCGCGCGTATCAAAGATAAAGCCGGAGCCGCTACCCAGCTTTAGCGTATCTTCCGATTCGTACACCGCGTTAATGCACACCACCGCCGGGGAAACCGCATCATAAATTTCACAACCTAAGGTGCGGATTTCACTGCCTATAGCAGAAGCATCCCGATTGAAAGGACTCCACACTGTAGCGCGGTCCTCTGAATCCGCCAACACACGACAGGAAAAGCCAATCAGCAAAAGCAGCACCAAGGGTAACAAGATGACTTTAGGACGCGAAAGATGAAAACAGCGCAATCCATGCCTAGTTTTACGCAGCTCGGACAACTCCTTTCCCTAGCCCGGCCGCGTAGCCTTTTACAGCTCAATCAACGGATGGGCGTTACAACGTGGCGCAACAGTTATGTGTATTTTGCTGTCTCCAACCAAAGCGCGTACCTGCGACAGGGCCAGCTGAGGCAGATTGTTTTGCTCCGATAGATGCGCCAAAATCACCGAGCGGGTATTTTCTCCTGCCAGCTCACGCAAAGCCAAACCAGCCTGTTGATTGGACAAATGCCCTTGCTCCCCACGCACCCGCTGCTTTAAAGCATAGGAATATTTGCCGCTCATTAGCATAGAAACGTCGTGGTTGGCTTCCAGAACCAAGCCATCAGCATTGCGCACAGCGCGCGCCATGGAAGGCGTTACAACGCCGGTATCTGTAGCAATGGCAACTCTGGTATCCGAACAGGCAAATACAAAGCCCACTGGTTGGACAGCATCATGCGATAGGCGGAAAAAGTCTATATCAATATCCCCTATCGACATGCCATATTCGAATATATGCCGATCCTCGGGAAAAAAGTCATCCCGGCAGGGTAAATTTTCCCAAGTGCGCGCACTGGCGTAAACCGGAATGCCAAAACGGCGGGCAAAGCGTGTGATGCCGCTGATATGGTCACTGTGCTCATGGCTAATCAGCAGGGCGCTGATGTCCTGTGGGCTTTTGCCGTATTCCGCCAGAGAGGCGCTTAAATGGCGGTTGCTGCAACCAGCGTCAACAAGAATCGAGGTATGTCCGCCTTCTATATATGTACAGTTCCCAGAACTGCCTGAGCAAATCGTTGCAAATTTCATCTTCACATTCCATTACCTTCATGAAAACTTATGCCACAGTGTATTTTATCACATCCCCAAATAATAGTACAGGTTGAATTTGCTTTTCTACTGTGTTATGATGAATAATATTGAGTGTGTAAGGGAGGTATAATTATGTGTGATACCTGCGGTTGTAGCTGCGAGCATGCGCATGTCCATATTGTTGTGCCTGTTAAAGGTATGAGCTGTGAAAAATGCGAAGCCCGATTAGAGGCTGCCTTAAACGCGCTACCTGGCGTTCATGCCACAGCAGATCATGAGCTGGCTTGCGTAAACCTGCTGCTGCACGACAGCGCAGATTTGGCAAAAGCCAAACAAACTATTTTGGAGCAGGGCTACGAGCTGTAAAAAGCGTAAGCTGTATATCAGCCTGCATGTATAAATAAACAGGGTGCAAATTTCTACAATTTGTGCCCTGTTTGTTTTCATAAGTATTTACAATATTTTAGTGGATAAGGCTCTGCCTGTATATAAATACTATGTTAGAAGCATTAAAACCACGTAAGATTCATTTCTTGTTTGGGGAGGATAGGCTATGAAACTGTTTGTCTACTGTTTTCGTGAATTCGATGAAAAAGAGGCCTTTGATGCATTAAAGGAAAAGTATTGCTTTGAGTATGATTACTCTGCTGAGTATCCCAGCCATGAGAACGCCTATTTGGCCGCTGGCTACGACGCCATTAGCTTTACGCCCTGCACCATGGATGCCTCCCTGATTGACGCCTTTTATGAGCTAGGTGTACGCTATATTGCCGCCCGCTCCATTGGCTTTGACCATATAGATTTGCAGCATGCAGAAAAAATTGGCATGGGCGTTTCGCATGTCAGCTACGAGCCGGATACGGTAGCGGATTATGCCATTTTGCTGATGCTGATGGGCTGTCGCAAAGTCAGCCATATTCTCAAACGCTCAGAGCTACAGGATTACTCGCTGCAAGGCAAAATCGGCAAGGATATCAGCGATTGCACCGTTGGTATTATTGGCAGCGGCAAAATTGGCTCCACGGTAATCCGGCATCTTTCCGCATTTGGCTGTACGCTACTGGCCTGTGATGTATATGAAAATAAAGAGCTGAAGGACTGCTGCAGCTATGTTTCCCTGGATGAGCTGTTTGCCAGAAGCGATATTATCAGCCTGCACGCACTGGCCAATGCAGAAAACCATCATTTACTGAACCATGCGGCTTTTGCCAAAATGAAAGATGGCGTAATGATTATCAATACAGCACGCGGCAAGCTGATTGATACAGATGCGCTGATTGCCAACCTGCTCAGCGGCAAGGTATCCTTTGCCGGACTGGATGTACTGGAAAACGAGGACGGCCTCTACTATTACAACCGCATGGGCGATTGCATGGATAATCCGCAAATGGCCTACCTGCGCTCCATGCCCAATGTGGTGCTAACGCCACATACGGCCTTTTATACAACAAAGGTCGTACGCCAGATGGCGGAACATGTGGTAACAACCATGCTGGATATGGAGGCAGGCAGAGAAAATCCATTAATCAACGTAGCAGCCAGGCAGTAACACCCGCTAGTCCTCTTCCGGATGCGGCGCATCTACTGGGCAAACCTCTGCGCAGTTGCCGCAGTCAATGCACTCGCTGTCGTCAATAATATAGCGGTTGTCCCGCTCATGAATACAGGATACGGGGCACTCCTCTGCGCACAGTCCGCAGCAAATACAATCGTCGTTAATATGAAATACCATAATGCAGCCTTATTCCCTTCTTTGTATTTTGGCATAGCATGTGCAGTTTTTCTGGCTCTATACGTTTATCCGGCTTTTTAAAATACCGTTTTGGCAGCAGACAGGCAGAAAAAAAGCGCGCTCGCTAAATTTAGAAAAGCATAAACATAGACAGGTTTCCCTATGCCAGGCAAAAGCTTGGGGCCAGCACTTCCCTTGTGCTGGCCCCATTTTTAATTTGTGCCTCCAGTTGCCGAACAAGTTCATGGCAAGGTATGCTAGAACAGATTTACCCTGTGACAGCTTTGCGCGCTGGATGCTTAACTTATGCAGGTTTGCTGATTTTACCGGAGATGAGGAAGCAGAGCTTACAGGCCGAGCTTAGCCAGCCAATTGCTTAACTCCTGCTTAGAAAGATGACCATTTAACATTTTCCCCGCAACAATTTTTCCATTACAGCTTTTTTTCAGAATTTCTGCCGTATTGCCCATGCCGCTCCCTCCGGAGGTGGCAAAAGGAATAACCAGCTTTTGGCTGAAATCATAGCTTTCCAGAAAGGTCTGGATAATGGTCGGCGCAACATACCACCAAATGGGAAATCCCACAAACACCGTGTTGTACTGCTCCATATTTGGCACAGTATTGGCAATTTCCGGTCGGGAATTTGGATTGCGCATCTCCACGCTGCTGCGGCTCTTTTTATCCATCCAATTTAGATCTGCCTGGGTGTAGGGCACAGCAGGCTGTATCTCGAACAAATCCGCACCTGCGGCTTCAGCCAGCGCTTTTGCCGCTTTTGCCGTTGTCCCACTAGCGGAAAAATAAGCAACCAAGATCCTGTTATCCATATATAATCCCTCCATTTAGAAATGTAATATGACTAAATAAGCAAATTTACGATAAGTCCCGGTGTCCAAGCGAACAGCAGAACATAGGCAGGATATAAACGAAAAAGCTGCATACCGAGGATGGCTTTCCATCGATCATAAAAGCTGCCTTCGTCTAGCCAGGCATGGGCAAATTCACCCCAATGGATAGAATTAAAGAGTATATGCATCGCTATTCTACGCTTTGCAGTGTGCGTTATCCATCCATCAATCTTTCGACGCTTACTCTAGTTTTGCCTCTTTATCCATCTTTCCATAAAGGGCAAAATACGTTTGGCAAAAAATCCTGCTGCTCCTGCTAAACAAAGCGTACCTTATCCTGCATGCCTTGCATATGCGCCTCCCACTCCTCTTGGGGTACATCCTCAATGGATACAGAAACATGCGCTTCCGCAATGCCCAGCTCCTGAGCAAGGAACTTTTGCAGCTTTAAGGCAAGTTCTCTCTTGGTTGTTTGGTCGCGTCCGGGAAACATGGTAATATCTACATGTGGCATATTGGTTCCTCCTGCTAAACTTTTTATTTGCCTCTAGTCGATTGCGTAGCGCATAAGAAAGCTGTTCTCCTTTGCACCAAGCCAAGCGGTATAAGGCGCCATATGGACAGGACGATTTGTTGTCGCGCCTTTGCACCTATTCCGCTTTCATTTTCCACATATCATTGTTTCACTTGATACCAGCCACGAAGATTCTCTCGCAGGACTGCATCCTTGGAAATCGAATCCATCCATACTTCTTGCAGAGGATTGGTTGGAAGATTGGGTGCTTCCATCAGAGCCTCTCCTTCATCTTTCTGGCAAGTTTGGAGGCTTTCTTATACATCACCCGCCTCCCCTTTATCTTTTAATATATTTCCCGCTTCGCACACGGGCATCTTCAGGTTTTTTCGCGTCCTCTGGGATGATCCAGTTTCGGCCAGCAATCTGCGCTCCTGGTATTCGATTCTCTGTACACAGGACAATGACACGCCGTTTTGAAATTCCCCATTTTTGACCAGCTTCCGATGTGGAAAGATACTTCATGCACACACCTCCATTCCGCATAACTTTATTATATTCACTTTCGGGAATATTATCAAGGCTATTTGCAACGGTTGTTGTAAAAGGTACTCTCCTTCGGTGTAATTATAACGGCTCCTTCTGTTTCTCCATTAGCGTGATAATATCATAGGGTGAAATTTGATTAGGAGATTTGCTTAAAGCATATCGTCCTGACGGATTATAAGTGACAGGCATGAAACCTATATCCCGAAGCTTTGCCCTGCTCTGCCATAGATATCTTGGTGATATTCTTTGCTATAGCCTCAGAGCGTTTGGAGGAGGATGCAGCTTTAGCTGACTGCGCCAAATATAGAATCATGTACATTGCATAATTGGCTGAAGTATTCATCTGCTGCATTCCTCCATCCCCGCTATTCTTTCATTCAGACTTTCATATATCAAGCCATTTTGTCTTTATAAGCGTTTTCTCAGAAACGAGCACTCCTTCTGAAGTCAATACTTTTTGATAGCATAGCAAATGGAAAAGTTAAATATAGCGTGTCTCTTGCTCTTTAGTCTCCCAAGAGTTCTGCCATCCATCCGGTTGTCGGCATCCAAGA
>CALXSV010000134.1 GCA_944391235.1 uncultured Clostridia bacterium
ACAATACCTTGAGCTAAGCCATAGCTCCTCCATTATTTATACGGACGCCTACTATCAATCTTACCCGGTTGCTCTAACAACCAAGGGAAACCGCTATGAATCAGCAGGTGGCGTCAGCGCATTAAGCGGAGCCACCTGTACAGCGCTCCTGAATACAATCTGGTACACAGACTGCCTGCCGCAAATAGAGAAAGCAGATATCATTACTGCCGAGCACAGCGAAGAACAGATGTTGAGCGGGCTACGCAGGGGAAAATGTGACATCGTAGTGACAGATAAGATTCTAGGACTGACAGCTACAGCAGCTTACTCCGATATTATCATGCTGGATTTCCATTCCACAGAGGATACGTTTACTGTCACCGCAGATCATACGGATCTGGTAATCGTACTTAAGGCAGAAGATACAGAACTCCGGGATAGGCTAAACGAAGCAATTAGCAATACGGGTATGGCCAACAATGATACCCTGATGAGCCGCACAATTACTAGCTGGCTACAAAAAATAGCCAATGAGACCCAAGCTACGCCAACACAGCAATAAACATAAAAGCATTACAGGGGATAGCCAAAACCCATTGGCTATCCCCTGTTTGTATATCTGATAAAGCAAGCACATAGATCAATCTGTCACCTTGGCATACAGACCAATTAGGTGCAGCAGCACTTCCACGCTCCTATCCATCCGCTCTGCGGTAATACATTCACTTTCTCCATGAAAATTAAAGCCGCCAGTACCTAAATTCGGACAAGGCAAACCTTCATAGGAGAGGCGCGCTCCATCCGTACCGCCACGAATGGGCAGGATGTTGGGCTTTAAGCCGGCCTGGTTGATAGCCAAACAGGCATTATCTATCAAATGCCGGTGCTGCTCAATCTTCCTTCTCATATTAAAGTAGGAGTCTGCCATCTGTACTTCCACAGTACCTGCTCCATATTGCGCATTCAAACGCTCCGCTATATGCAAGAAAAGTTGCTTACGTTGCTGAAAAACATCACACTCAAAATCGCGTATAATATACTTTAGGACAGCCTGTGCCACAGTCCCCTGCATCTCACATAAATGATAAAAACCTTCGTAGCCCTCGGTATGCTCCGGACGCTCGGCCATGGGCAAGGACAGGTGGAATTCCAGGGCCACATTCTGGGCATTAACCATAATTCCCTTGGCACTGCCCGGATGCACATTACAGCCATGTATGACAACTTGTGCGGAGCAAGCATTAAAATTTTCGTATTCCAACTCGCCCACATCCCCGCCATCTACAGTATAGGCAAAATCCGCGCCGAATCTGGATATATCAAAATAGTCCGCCCCCTCCCCGATTTCCTCATCCGGAGTAAAGGCAATGCAAATCCTTCCATGCGTCATATGCTCTGTACAGATACGCTCCACTGCAGTCATAATCTCCGCAATACCAGCCTTATCATCCGCTCCCAACAGCGTAGAGCCATCCGATGTAATTAGAGTCTCCCCCTTCAGCCTGGGCAAAAAAGGAAAGCGCTTTACATCAAGCACACGGCCGCTGGGCAAAACAAGATCCTGACCATGATAATTGGGAAAAAGCTGCGGCCGCACATTCTCCCCACAGGCATCATCGGCTGTATCCAGATGTGCGATAAAGCCTAAAGCAGGAGCTCCTTCATGTCCCGGCGAAGCCGGAAGCGAGGCATAGACATAGCATTTTTCATCTATTGCCGCATCCTCTAATCCCATATTTTGTAACTCTTCAACCAGCAAGTGGGCCAAATCAAACTGCCCTCTGCTGCTAGGATGCTGGTTGCTGTTGGCATCGGAGGTGGTATGGATACGCACATACTTTAAAAAACGCTCATAAGCACGCATAGGGAAGCTCCTTTCTTCTTATAGCAAACAAGGACGGGAAAACCCGTCCTACTGCTTTAATAATGTCTATCTACTGTAAAGCGCTGAATTTGCACCGGCTCATCTCCACTGATTCCCGCCTTATAACGCGCCATGCTAACCTGCATAGCAACCGTGTCCACACCTTCCAGGTCAGGCAGCATCAGCCCCTGGCGATCGCCGCTACTGACAATAATCCCGTATTTTTTCGGATCCAACTTGGAAAGGGAGCTGACAATCTCCGGCTCGCTTAACACATCGACGTTAATGACCAAGTCGTCAAGCTCCTCCTCGGTAACAGGGCTATACTCCGGATTCTCGCAGGCCGCAGCAATGGCATTGCTGATGATTTCTTCGCCAGTGCAGGAGCAGAAGGGATAATAGGTCCCCGCATAGCCGCGCAAAAGATCCATCTTGTACAAGGAGATAAACACGCCGTTCTGTTTTTTAGTCAGTGCCATAGGCAGGTTTTCCGGCAGGCTCATATGCGTGCCATATACCACATATCCGGTAATAGCCCGGCGGGCCAAAGACACATATTCGTCCTCCTTCTCACGGCGCTTACGCAATGCTTCACGCAGTAGCTTTTTATATTCTTCATAAAAATGCCGTGTTTTATTCTCCGCACCCGGAACGAACTGACAGACACAATAGCCAATGCCCAGCATATCATGATAGGATAACGTTTGGATTGCCACATCGCGGCCATCTAAGCAGCCAGTTAAAATAACAATAGGCCGATGCCCGCATTCCCGGGCACGGGCGCGCATTTCCTCGGTAAAGCTGAACAGCTCATTAAACTGCCCATGCTCCAAGACGTCAATCATAATGCGGTCATAGCCAGGGCCTACGGCATCAAAGCCATAGGGCCCATATTCCTGCAAAACATGCGACAGATCGCCGCTGGCGATAAAAGCTACATTGCGACCCAACTTGTCCGCTGTCTGAGTAATCATCTGCCCCAAACGATAATGCTCCAGCAGGGATAAACCGGAAGGGCTCAAACGCACAATTTTAGCAGGAACAGGGCCTCCTGCGGCCTGCTCTAGAAAATAGAGCGGAATAACGGTAGCATGATCTAAAGCCGCATCCTTCTCACCTGCTGTACTAACCGGCAAATCCTGCTCGTTTGCTATCTGGCATAAGGCGGCAACAAACTCTTCATCATAATCCACATCGACCCGTACATCTGGGACGTTAAACGCGGCCATGCTGCCGCTGGCATGGGCACCTGGAGAAATATGAAAATATTCCCTGTACTGTATATTATGTGGCGTGCAGATAATAATGGTATCCGGTTTGCTATCTAGAATGGTCTGGCAGGCCTTGAGATAACTACGACGCGTGCTATCCAGGTCAGAGGTATCCGTGTCGGCCACACCTGATATAATCAGCGGTGGATGCGGTACCAGTATTGCAGATGTAACGGTCATTAGCAGTCTCCTTTCATAAACCTGTTCGTTTACGCAGGCAATTATTTATCTTGGTAAACATGAGTCAAGCAGACCCATAAATTGTATTATAGCACGTAAGATTAGGAATTGTAAATATACGCCATTGGTCAGCTAAAATAAATAGAGAGAAACATCTATCAAATACTACAAACAGCCGCAACAGAAGAATCTGCTGCGGCTGTTTGTATGCTTATCTCTAGTTTAATGGCTCAAAGTCCTCTGCCCCATGTTTGCACAATGGGCAAATAAAATCTTCCGGAAGCGTATCTCCTTCATACACATAACCGCAGATTTTACATACATAACCTTTTTTATCGGGTGCAACAGGCTGCGGCTTCGGTTTAATATTCGCAAAATAATAGTCATAGGTAAGGGAAGGCGCATGGGAAAGGACGCGCGCCTCTACGACATCCGCCACAAAAACCGTATGCGTACCATAATCAGTCGCCTGGATTACCTTGGCAGAGATAAAAGCATTGCTATACTGCGTCAAATAGTAGAGACCGTTTTCCGCACGTTGTACATGTGCATAGCCCTCTAGCTTATCCACCTCTCTGCCGCTTTGAAAACCGAAATGCTCAAACAAAGAAAAAGGCGCTTCTGTGGTCAATACGGAAACATTAAAGCAACCGGTCTTGTCTATCATATCATGCGTAAGATTGGCCTTGTTCACAGCAATACTAATCCGCTTAGGATTATCTGTAATCTGCATAACTGTATTTATAATGCAACCGTTATCCTTCTCGCCATCCCTAGCAGTAAGAACAAAGAGTCCATAGGAAAGCTTAAACATGGCGTTTGGCTCTACCTTATTTTCATCATGCACAATAGGATCGGGCTGCGGCATGGTTGCATAAACAGCCTCTACCAGGGCATCGACATCGGCAAGCTGCTCCTGCTTTAGTGAAGATTTCAGACTAAGCGTATTTTCAAGGATGCTTATATTCTTACACTTCTCCAACTCTGCACGTATCAATTTACCGGAAGTAGCCGCCCAAGTACCATTTTCAATAATCGCTACTGTACGATTTTGCAGATTATGCGCTACAAGATCATGGATTAAGTTCTCCATATTTACAAAAATACCGGCGTTGTAAGTGGTAGAAGCAAAAATCAGGTGCGAGCAGCGAAAGGCTTCCGCTATGATAACCGAGGGATGGGTAACCGAGACATCATACATTTTAATATTGCGAACACCTTTATCCGCCAGCTTCATGGCAATGATATTGGCTGTGTTTTCTGTATTTCCGTAGACCGAGGCATAGGCTATAATCACAGCCGTCTCTTCCGGCGTATAACTGCTCCATCTTTGGTATTTTTCCAGGAACCAATTGATATCTCTACGCCAGACTGGACCATGCAGCGGACAAATCATAGCGATGTCTAAGCTGGCTGCCTTTTTAAGCAGGGCCTGTACTTGTGTTCCATATTTACCCACAATATTGCTATAGTAACGGCGGGCTTCGTCCACATACTGATTTTTAAAATCCATTTCATCAGCAAACAAGTTGCCGTTTATCGCACCAAAAGTACCAAAAGCATCCGCAGAAAAGAGAATTTTATCTGTGGTATCATATGTCACCATAACCTCTGGCCAATGCACCATGGGCGCCATGACAAAGCAAAAACTGTGTTTGCCCGTGCAAAGCGTATCCTGCTCTTTTACCAGCATAAGCCGGTTATCAATGTCAAAGGTGAAATATTGCTTAATCATGGTCAGGGTTTTCGCATTGCAGACAATACACACCTCTGGATAACGCAGAACCAGCTCATTCATGGTTGCGGCATGATCGGGCTCCATATGGTTTACCACAAGATAATCCAGCTTTCTGTCATGGAGCAGATGCTGCAAATTTTCGAAAAAAATACCGGAAACGGCTTTATCTACCGTATCGAAAACAACGGTTTTTTCATCTAAAAGCAAATAGGAATTATACGAGACCCCATGCGGCACAGGATAGACATTTTCAAATAAAGCGAGGCGGCGGTCATTTCCGCCAATCCAGAATAAATCCTCTGTGATATTCTTTACGCAATACATTCTAGACCTCCTTTTTGCACTGATGTGCATATTGATATTTGGGTAAAAGAGCAAGCCAAACATGACAATACGGGAAAGGACTTCGTCTATAAAATAGCCATTCCTCTATTCTTACAGGGGCGTAAACAGGTCTCGCATTCTCCTTTGCCACAGGTACCGCAGCAAAATATGCTATAGTTTTCACATTCCATGACATGGCCCCCGGAAACGACCAATCGTTTGCCATTGACTAGAGCATCAGCCAGCTTGCTGCGGGCACTATTATAGATAGCCGTAACGGTTGCGCGCGCCACCTTCATCTGCGCTGCACATTGAGCCTGTGTTAAGCCTTCCAGATCAATCAGACGAATTGTTTCATATTCATCTACCAGCATAACAAGGGTATCCGGGGCTTCTCCCTCTGGAGCAAAGCCTATTGACTGCGGTAGAAGACAGATTCTTCGTCTTTTGCTTGGTCTGGCCATAGGAACTCCTCCCTTTGTCGTTAACTTTATCATATAGCAAGTACTGTCATATGTCAACAATAAAGAATCTCCTACAGGCACCACAGACTTTTTTATTCCCCAAGCAAAGCCAGTGCATCAGGAAAAATTTCCAGACTACGCTTTAATATTCCCTGCATATAAGCAATGGCAAGACCATAATTGGTAAAGGGAACCGACTGCTCCACTGCCCGTTGCATACGATATTGCATTTCCCGCTCATTAATCATACAAGCACCGCAGTGAATTACTAGAGCATAGGGAGACAAATCCTCTGGATAGGTGCGGCCGGCTGTCAGTTCAATACGCAACTGCTTACCCGTATAGTCCTGCAACCAGCGCGGTAGCTTTACGCTGCCAATATCCTCGCACTGTCGGTGATGCGTACAAGCCTCGCTAATCAGGATGCTATCTCCATCCTGTAATTTTTCTATGGCCGCTACCCCGGCAACAGCAGTATTGAGAAAGCCCTTATAACGCGCCATTAAAATCGAAAAGGAGGTTAAGGGAATATTCACAGGGGTATCGGCATGTACGCGGGCAAACACCTGGCTATCAGTAATCAGCAACGCCGGCTCTTTGCCCAGGCTGGCTAAGGTCTGCTTTAACTCCGTTTCCTTTACCACAATACTAACAGCCCCGACATCCAATAAATCACGGATGGTCTGCTGCTGAGGCAGAATCAGGCGGCCCTTAGGCGCTGCTTTATCAATCGGAACCACCAATACTACAAAATCATTTTCCCGCACCAAATCGCCAACCAGTTGTCGCTCTGGTTCTTGACGCATTGCCATCTGGGCAATTTTTTCCTTGAGCGCATCTATTCCCGTTTTTTCCAGGGCGCTCACACAAATCGCATTTGCCTTTGTAGCCGGGGCTTCCGCCAATAAATCGCTTTTGTTATAAACGACCAGATACAAAATATTCCTGGCTTCAAACAACCGGATCAATTCCTCATCACAGGCGCACAGGCCTTCTACGGCATCGACAACCAGTACGGCTACATCGGTTTTCTGCAATACCTCTTTGGTCTTTTGCATACGCAGTTCACCCAGAGCGCCTTCATCGTCAAAACCGGGCGTATCAATGATAACCACCGGACCAAGGGGAAGCAGCTCCATAGCTTTATATACTGGGTCTGTGGTTGTTCCCTTGGTTTCTGAAACAATGGCAAGATTTTGCCCGGTAACAGCATTGACAACACTGGACTTACCTGCATTGCGGCGGCCGAAAAAGCCAATATGCACCCGATTGGCAGTGGGGGTTTCATTTAAACCGGCCATCCTGTTCCCTCCTTTAAAAACGAAAGTCTCTCTGTCCATGCTCTATACTGGCAATATACTCCTGGGCAATCTGCCGGATTTTAGGCTTGGGGATGTTGAGCAGCTCCTTTTCAATCAGAGCTTGGCCTGTCTTTTTGGTTTCAGGGCTGGCGTAATCCTCTAGGAATTCTTTCAGCGTAATCAGCGCATTAGGATGGCAGCAGTTTTGAATTTGTCCGCTCTTACATAGGCTCATAAAACGGTCGCCAGTTCGGCCCTCACGATAGCAGGCCGTGCAAAAAGAAGGAATATAACCATTTGTCATCAACCAATGCACGACCTCGTCCAAAGTTCTCTGGTCAGAAACATCAAACTGCTCCGTATCTGTGGGCCGTTCCTCTTCCACATAACCACCCACACTGGTACGAGAAGCGCCGCTGATTTGTGATACGCCCAATTTGAGCACTCTTTCCCGTACTGCCTGACTCTCGCGCGTAGAGATAATCATACCGGTATACGGTACGCAAATACGAATGAGCGCACACAGCTTGGCAAAAATATCATCGCTTATCGCGTTATCAAAGGCACTGGGCTCAATATCATCAGCGTGCTTAATGCGGGGCACGCTAATCGTATGTGGACCAACACCATGCACAGCCTCCAAATGCTCGGCATGCATCAGCAAAGCGGCAAATTCATAACGGTATAGCTCCAATCCAAACAATACGCCCAGGCCAACGTCGTCAATACCACCCTGCATCGCACGATCCATGGCCTCTGTATGATAGGCATAATTGTGCTTGGGACCAGTGGGATGCAGCTTCTCATAGCTTTGTTTATGATAGGTTTCCTGGAAAAGGATATAGGTGCCAATACCCGCCTCATGCAGCTTACGGTAGTTCTCTACCGTAGTCGCGGCAATATTGACGTTTACCCGGCGAATCGCGCCATTTTTATGTTTAATGGAATAGATGGTTTGGATGCACTCCAGTATATATTCAATGGGATTATGCAGCGGGTCTTCACCAGCCTCAATGGCCAGACGTTTATGCCCCATATCCTGCAAGGCGATTACCTCCTGCCGCACTTCCTCCTGCGTGAGCTTTTTCCTCGGAATATGGTGGTTCTGACGATGGTAGGGGCAGTATACACAACCATTCACACAGTAATTGGATAAGTATAGGGGTGCAAACATAACAATGCGATTGCCGTAAAAATCTTTCTTAATCTGCTCAGCCAGCGTATACATTTCCTGAATAATCTCTTCATCCTCGCAGGCCAGCAATACAGAGGCCTCGCGGTGATCCAGGCCCTTGCGGCAACGCGCTTTATCCAGGATCTGGCGAATCAGGGGCAAATTGTCCTTGTTGGCATCTGCATATTCCAGAGAGGCCAGAACCTCCTCATGGTTAATAAATTCTTCGGCTTGTAATGATTTTGGATTATACATTTTGTTTTCCTTTCTTTTGAGTCAGATTCGTCTTTCCCATTAGTGTAATAATTCTATGCGCCAATGCAGTCACCACGGTCAATGACCACATGATAGCCAATATTATTCAGCTGCTGCTGAATATGCTGCAGTCCCTCAGCTGCCTCATCACCAGTAAAGGCTTTGTTATCATACAATAGATATTTACCCCGCACCTGCGCTGGAGAGAGATTGGGCATGATAACATTGGCACCGGACAGAATTCCCTCTTCCCGGCCCTGCTTATCAAGCGTACCCAAAGCAGTGGTAGCGGGTAACAACACATGCGGCAGTAACAAGCGAATGATACATAGCAGCTTTAAGCTAAGCGAGATGGAGCCAGCCGGGAAATCCCGAAAAGGTGTGTTCTGATGCGGGATAAAAGGACCCAAGCCCACCATATGCGGCTGGAATTCCTTAATAAAGCGTAAATCCATGATCAGCGTATCTATCGTTTGATAAGGGGAACCTACCATAAAGCCGCAACCAACCTGAAAACCGATGCGCTTTAGATCATATAGGCATTGCTTGCGCGCACTTAATTGCAACTGTGGTGGATGGAGTCGGGCATAATGCGCAGGACAGGCCGTTTCATGACGCAGCAGGTAGCGGTCTGCTCCAGCGTCAAAAAAGGCTTTGTAGCTGGCAAAGCTACGCTCACCAATGGAGAGGGTAAGCGCGCAGTCCGGATAGGCGGATTTAATAGCAGAAATTATCTCCAACATACGCGCATCGGTAAAATAGGGGTCCTCCCCACCCTGCAGGACAAAAGTCCGGAATCCCAGCTGATAGCCCTGCTGGCAACAGGTGAGTATGTCTGCATTGGATAGCCGATATCGCTGAGCAAAAGAGTTTCCAGCACGTATGCCGCAATAATAGCAATTGTTACGGCAATAATTTGTAAACTCAATTAGACCACGGATATATACATCACGACCATAAACACGCTGCCGCACAGCCTGCGCCTGCTGCCTTAAATAGCGGTTTACACCAACATCCTGGCACAGCAGCAGCTGCCGTAGCTCCTCATCCGTTAGTTGCTGTTGTGCAACCAGCCTATCTACCAGCGTCCTCATTCTTCCTCCTTGAACACGCAGTTGGAATATGCGGTTTTGGCGGCTACACCCTTTATACGTCCTAATTTACCAGATAGCGCGCTTATAATATCCTGAGGTGCATCAACCGCCAGGCTGATAATATTGATATTTCGCTGACGGTAGGGAATGCCCATGCGTCCGACAATATAAGCGCTATAAGCATGCAACACTGCATTCAGGCTGGCAATGGCCTCCGGATTTTCAACAATAATGCCAATTACGGCTACTCTTGTTTCCATATCTACCTCCTAAAAGAAAACGAGCTGTATCAGGAAGATACAGCTCGGCTATAACAAAAGCATAAAGCAACCCATGCACTGCATCTTCCATCTCAAATATACGTTTCGATGTCAGAATAAATCAGACTGCTATTGTGAGGATATCAAATTTTAACTGTTTTAAGCATAACAGATTTACTGGCATATGTCAATAACAATATAGAAAACTGCTTTGTACAGCTTTTAAGCTTCAGCTTGCATAGCAAGCGATGTTGAGCTATAATGAATTAATCTTATCAGGAAAGGATGGCAAAGCG
>CALXSV010000135.1 GCA_944391235.1 uncultured Clostridia bacterium
GCAAGGTGATTTGTGGCGTTTGTGGCACTCCGTTCTGGAGGCGCACATGGTACAGAAACCACAGGTCGATTAAGGTCTGACAGTGTGGGAAGCGCTACCAGGAGAAAGGGGTCGCGACCTGCTCCAGCGAAAACCTCAAAGAGGAAACTCTATACAATGCCTTTGTGGTAGCGTGGAACGCTCTTGTTGACAACCGACAGGAGCTGCTCCCTGAATGGGAGGAGACCATGCAGAAGGGCAATGCGCTGGAACGGCTTCGTGCCCAGCAGATGATTGAATTGACCGCTGGCGCGAGGTTGACTGCAATCGACTTGTCCCTTGTGGGAAAATGCCTGGACTATGTGGTGGTCAACAATGGAGGTATCTTGGCTTTTCATTTCTTAGATGGCTCGCAAATTTGCGTTGAAACGGATGCCGATTAGTATGGCAAGAAAAAGAGCCGTGTGCTAAAATAGGACATAGGAGGGTGGCTTTTCGCCAGCCGCCCTCCTACGGTCAGGAATTTTATTGAATTTGAGGTGGTATATGAGTGGGTTTTCTTGATTCCCTCTTTAGGCGAGGAAAAGAGGCAGCGGACACCAAAAGAGCCATTGCCTTCATTGATTACGAACATTGGTTTTATTCCTATCGAAATCTATTCCACATGACACCTGACCTTGTCTCTTGGCGAAAGGAACTCGAACAAAAGTACACGCTCGAAGATGTAATGGTCTTTGCTGATTTTTCCATGCGGCCTATTGCAGACAGCTAAATAGTGTCCGAGCTATGACCAATACGGTTATCTCAACACAGCAATCCGCTCCACACCATAAGAAAGACATGACCGACTTTATTATGCTCGACTATATCTATCAGGTTTCTGCCGAGCGTAGTGACGTAGGAACATACATATTGTTCACAGGAGACGGGCACTTCCAGTCTGTCGTAAAGTACCTAACTCAGAAGATGGGCAAACGGGTGATTGTCTATGGTGTCACCAACGCCACCAGCAAGCGTTTGAAGGACGTGGCGACGGAAGTATATGAGATACCTACTTCTGATTCTGTCATCAAATCCTGCTATTCTATGATTGTTGATAACCTTGCATACGTCTCAACCAAAAGCAATATTATTCCATCCTTTAATGGAACGGTGGCGGCTGTGGCGAGACACAACGGTGTGGAAGAGCCGGAGGTGGCTGCAGCGCTTCAAGAGATGCTGGACAAGGGTTTAGTGGTACGAAAGGATCGCCGTGTAGATTTCAACCGGACCGTCAAGGTTATCACCGCCAACTGGGAGGCGCTGATTGCCGAGGGGCTTTGGGATCCAAGCAGGGGATAGGTCTACTGTCGGTCAACGGCCTGTGAGCTTCGCAAAGAATCCACGACCGTGTCTGCTGTGAAGTCTCATATCCCCACCACGCATCAGAGCGTAGATTTCTGCTCGAGCAGCTCGCTCTTTCTTCGCAGCTCTGCAGTTGGGGCACCTTTTAGGTGCTGGCCACCCGTTAGCTTCAAAGTGCTCCTGCTGAACAGTGGTGAAGACAAATTTCCTACAACAGTCCTGGCAAACTAAAATCTTGTCTTCTTTCATCGCGTTGGCCTCCTTTATGTTTTCGTATATAACCGCAAGGGGGGTACCCTCGCCTATAACCGTAAAGGAGCAACCCTATACAAGAAAGGCCGCTGGTGGGCATTACACTCACCAGCGGCCATTTTACTTATTCGTTATCTTCCTCCATTTCGTCAGCGTCAGCTTTTTTGTGGCTTCCCCGATGCCAGATGACAGTGTCCTTCAGGTCATAGATGACCGCCTTATCCTGGGAGCTGTACACACCGAGGACGGAGTGGCGCTGCCCGTCGTTCAACTCCGGCATCAGCTCGTGGAGAGTGGCCATCAAAGCCTCATTCTGGACGAGGGTGGATTTCTGCCCCTGCTCCTCCCGAGGCTTGGAGAAGCGCGTGGCCTGAACGTCCTTTTCGCGGCAGACCTGGATGGCCAGTTTCTTATCTCTGGCGTTGATGAGGAAGTGGACAAACGGGCTGTATTCCAGCGCCTCAATCACATGGCGGGAAAAGCGGAGACGCTTGGGCTCGATGATCATCTGCATCGGGCCGACGCGCTTGCGAATCTCGATAACGGTAAAATCCTTAAGCATTTTCACTGACTCCTTCTCTTGTCGTATTGGTTTTGAGCTTGGTGACTATAGCCGAGATGCTGTCAACTGGCCAGTCTGGATTAAGTACACACCATCCCTTAAAGGTGCCACCCTTTATAGTCTTGATGCGTATTTTACTCAACGGCTTGCTGACCGCACCACTGTGCCGTCTACGCCGCTTGCCAGAGGACAAGCACTGCTGCACCTCCGTCCATACCTCTCGGCTGACAATGGCAGGATGGTGGTCACTCAGTCTGTATGACCGCACTTGTCCTCTGTTTTTGACAACGCGGTGAGTGAGGCAGTTTGGCGTGTAGGTCTTTTGCATGAGAACATCTCCGCAATATTTCTCATTGCGCAGAATATTGTAAACGCTGCCCACTGGCCAAACATCCAGACCTTTTACGGTCGGAATGCCCTCTTTGGTCAGATGAGCAGCTATTTCTTTGACGCACCACCCGTCGAGATATTTCTCATAGATGAAGGATACAACCTCGGCTTCATCCGGGACAATTACCATGTTTCCATACTCGTCCGTTGTATAACCGAGGAGCACCCAAGTTGGAATCATGGGAATCCCGTTCGAGAAGCGGTGTCTGTACGACCACTTGATAGCTTCAGACTTGTTCTCGGATTCTCCCTGTGCCACGCTACTCAATAGAGCAAGCACTGCTTCCTGTTTGGCGTCCAGTGTATTTAGGCTTTCGCCTTCAAAGTAGACTGCTACCGGCGGGTCGAGGTCTTTTAGCAGGCGCACATAGTAAAGACAATCCAAGGTATTTCTGGCAAAGCGCCTTATGTCCTTAGTCAATACCATGTCGATTTTCCCGGCTTTACAGTCAGCTATCATACGTTGAAAGTCTTTCCGTTTTGCCGCGTTGGTGCCAGACAGCCCTTCATCAGCGTAGATGTCCACCAATACCCAGTCAGGGTTGGCAGCGACCAGCTTCTGAAAATGGTCTACCTGATACTCATAACTTGTGGTCTGAGCATCCTGGTCGGTGCTGACTCGGCAGTACGCAGCAACCCGAACGGTTTTCACCTTCTCAGGCTCCAACTCAGAACGAGCGGGGATTATCTCGACTGTAAGACCGGCCTTCAAATTCTTGTCGATCTTCTGCCGTTTAGCCTCCCTCCGCTTTTCGGTCACAGACCCGCTCCATTTGGCTTTCTGCTCATTTTTCCCTTTCATAGTATCACCGTCCTTTCCCGCAGCCGACTCTGCTACGTAGGGGCGCGAAATCGCGCAACCCTATTATACCGGCTTGTCTTTCCAGTAGGACAGTGCAATATTACCTCTGATAAGGGAAAAGTCAAGCAGTGACAATCCAGACTCCAAGCTGTTGAATTATTGCGGAAATTCTGGTAAACTCACACTATGAGCACCCTGACGAGAGAGGAGAGGACTATATGGTTCAGTCAGAGATTTTCGGAAGAGTATTTAGAATCGTTTTTGGCTCAAATGCAGGAACAACATTTACTATCGAACAGGATGGAACACAATTTCTTGTGACGGCTAAGCATATTTTTAAGGACGCTCAGTTCCCTGCCCAAGCGGAAATAATGTTATGGAAAGAAGGACGTTATCAATCTATTCATGTGGAAATCAGATATCCAGAGGATCAAGAAATAGATATCGCTGTAATGAAAACAAATCCATACCTATTCGTTTCAAAAATATATGATAATAAGAACACAAGCGAAGGATTAATTTGGGGGCAAGACGTATACTTTTTGGGCTTCCCATACGATTTTGATGTGCACTTAAAATCTTTGCCGGATAGCAAAACCCCGGTGCCTTTTATTAAGAAAGCCTGCTTGTCTGGTGCGCTAAATGAACATTCGATACTTGTGTTAGATGGCCAAAACAATAAAGGCTTTTCGGGGGGACCCGTGTGCTTTAAGAGTATCCAGTCAGATGAAAAATCGATGCGAATTGCAGGGGTTATTTCTGGATACTACTATGAAAAAAAGAAAGTGCTCGACCCTACCGGAAATATAACTGAATACTATCTCGAAGACAACACCGGAATAGTTAAAGCGTATGACATAAGAGAGGCAATAACGGTCGCTAAAACGTGGCTGTTGTGAGTGTAAAATCCGTTTGAGGGGGATACCTATACTCCCAATACACTCATTTGCACTCGCGTATTGAACACCACCGTCAGTCGGGTGTCTAATTCCTCAAAGTATCGGGGGATACTACCTCACTAACGCGATTTTATTCTCGCAAAAAGGCCGTGACTGTTGCCTTTATGCGAGAATTTTCAACTTTTTAGGACAGAATATTTTCTCTCCGTACATTTGGAGTTGTGTGTTTTTTGGGGGTTATGCACCTACTCCTTGTTTTCCTTATTAGCACCCACCCCCCTACTTGTTTATGCTGTTTATCTTTCGGCAAAACTCTTGACAGATAACAACTTTACTCTTGCTATTTAAGCGTGATCACGGTATAATACGCAAGTATTAAAAGTATTACTTTTGGTGGGAGGGCCTGCTATGGTAGACCGTGCTTTCGTAGAAACAACCAAGATTACTTCCAAGGGCCAGGCTACGATACCAAAAGCTGTAAGAGAAGTAATTCATGTCGAGCCAGGAGACAAAATTACATTCGTTGTCTGTGGTGATACAGTACAGATTGTTAATGCCCGTGACTTTGCTATGAATCGTTCGGGTGAGAAATCAGCTCAATAATGATGTCCTGTCACGACATTTCCAGTAGGAGAAGATTTATATGCCAAAAATGACTGCTGTTTCATTGTTTTCGGGTGCGGGTGGCCTTGATGTAGGCTTTGAAAAAGCTGGTTTTCAAATTGTTTATGCAAACGAGTTTGACCATGATGCGGCCTGCACTTGGTGCGCAAACAGGCCACTCTATAACCAAGTCATGCACGAAGGAGACATAAATGTCTTGCTACCAGAGCTTGAACAGTATAAAGGGACTGTAGATGTTTTGTTTGGTGGGCCGCCATGCCAGGGCTTTTCAGTCGCAGGAAAGATGGACCCAAATGACGCAAGGAGTGAGCTAATTTTCACTTTCTTAAAGGCCGTTCAGCTTGTTCAACCCAAGTTTTTTGTCATGGAAAACGTAAAAGCCCTTGGTACATTAGAAAAATGGGCAGCCGTTCGTAATAGGTATATTTCTATGGCTACAGAGTTAGGTTACTCGGTAGGATACGAAGTGTTTCATACGGCTGAGTATGGCGTACCGCAGAAAAGAGATCGTGTTATCTTTGTAGGCGTCAGAAATGGGACACCGACAGCTTTCTTTAAGGAAATGGAAAAATTAAAATGCCCGGCTCCTACAGCAAGGGTGGTGCTCCTCTCGGTAGGAGAATTTGGCTCCCCGGAGAATCCCGACACCTGCGCGGCGGCAATTACTTTAGCTAAGAGACCTATTATGAGAAAAAGCCCATACGCAGGGATGTTAGTCAATGGGGCTGGTCGCCCGGTAGACATGGATGGCCTTCCTCCTACCTTGCCCGCAAGAATGGGTGGAAACAAAACCCCTATTGTCGATCAACACGCCTTGAACGATTGTGAGGTCGAGAATTGGTTCTCTGAATACCATAAAAAAATAGTTGCTGGCAAGTGTGTGCCAGCAACTATAGAGATTCCCAAGTATGTCCGCCGCCTAACGTTAAAGGAGGCGGCTGCCATTAAAACTTTCCCTAAAGACTATGTGTTCTGCGGGGCGAGAAATAAACAATATCGCCAGATAGGGAATGCCGTTCCATCGTTATTCGCATACAAAGTTGCAAAAGCGTTATGTACTGCCTATCACAACGACCTGAGTTTAGAGTAGACCCAGGTCTGTGTTTCAACGGTGCCACCGATCTCTGACACACAGTCATAAACAGCACCCAACACTTTGGAGGCATCGATGTCGGCGGGATGTGTAACTAAGAGAAAATCCATCAACTCGTCAACCTCGATTACTCCAACGGCAAAACCTTTGTTTGCATATTCCTTTCTGACCTCAGAGAAATAAGTAGCAACCGAAGGAAGTCCACTGTGGCGTCCAGAAACAAAAAGTAAGCTGGTTAAACCGCTGGACAACGCCGTATCTGCGGCTCTTGCAACATCGTTTGCGGTGAATGGTTTATCTTTCAACTCAACACCAAGAAATGGAGAGCCATTCTTTTCAATGTCTAAGTCACTTCTTTGTCGGGAAGATGAGCCAGACTGATTAACAGGATGGGGGATTATTTTATAACCTTCATGCGCTGGAAAATGAATAAGAAAGAGCGCATAGGTTACAAGAACAAGTGCCGCGCCACCAAATCCTTGGTCAAGCAAGTCGGAGAGAAATTTATAAAGGATCTGGTAATTTGCGTCTTTAACTGACGTACTTACAGCATCGGCCCGTTCTTTTTTCTCTTTGGCTATCTGAAGGAGCTTGGTCATCAGGTAGTCGAGCGTATCCTGTACATCTTTCGGTGTAGTCAGCGCCGGCAACGAATCACATAATTGATTTAAAACGGCCCTGCCATCTCCACGTGCGGCATTGCTTTTAGCAAGCCGCAAGTATCTCGCAGGCTTATTGACTAATGGATCGTCGTTGTTACCGTTCAGTGCATTTGACAAGATTTGCTTTTGAAATGGATAAATTACCTCTTTACAGAGTGTCCTTGGAGCGTAAGCCCCTTGAGATGAGTCATCCACCTGTAAACTCAGCATATCAATTTCAGGATTAGTCAATTTGGCAACCAGAGCGGTTAAAAGAATATACTGGTAGGTTAAGCAACCCTTCCCAGCCAGGGTGAGGTCAACTGTTTTCGCGATTGGGCAGGTAGTCATCGCCTCGTTGCTGACCCGTTCATATGAGTCACGTAGTACCCTGCCTGCATCTAATTGATTGACATCCAACGCCACAAGAAGCCCTCTCTTTCTACAAAGCGGAATGTTTAGAACTATTATGGTGATTATAACACTGACAGCGGCAGGGTGCAACACCATCTATGTTTACCATGCATAATAGGGAAGCCGATTAGACATTCATTTGGGAGGATTTAAACACAGACATGAACAGCGCCGTGTCTATAGAGAAAGCATTTAAATCAATTACAAACGGTGATATTGAATCCAGTAAGAGGATTATCAGGGAGGAATACCCGTTCATCCCATTCCAACCGGATAAACGCAGTTATACCATGACTGAGAAGATGAAAATTTTTATCCGTGATGGTTTCATTGATCGGTATTCAGGTGACAAACTGGTGAATCCGGGTGTTTTGAAGATTATCACTTTTTATTGCCCTGCCGAATTCCCTTATCACCCACATGGCAAGATGACGGAGGGGCACGTTGCATATTGGGAGCTTTTTCCTACCATTGACCATGTCATTCCAATTGCACGAGGTGGAAAAGACACCATCGAAAACTGGGTGACGACATCCATGCTCCACAACCAAGTTAAAAACAATTGGACACTGGAGCAACTAAATTGGACACTGCACAGCCCCAGTGAAATTAAGGATTGGGACGGATTAACGGCTGCGTTCATAGAATTTGTGTCTCAACACACCGAACTATTGCAAGACAAATACATTTCTTCCTGGTTTCGGGCGAGCCGAAGCGCACAGGAGTGAACACAGCAAAAAGCGTCCGCTGTTGAAGCAAGACGCTTTTTGTATTCCATGTGGCAATTTTTATCCCACACTTATCTTGGAGATACCTTTCCACCCTGCATAGGCCGCTTATTCACACCGGTGTAGTTCATGTACTTGCTCGGGGAAGGCTTCGCAGGCTTGGGAGGAGTAACGTTGCTATTCATCAAAGTCCGCAGTCTTTCAATCTTTGCGTCGAGCTTCGGCGTGGGCTGACCACTTGCTCTTGCCCTGGCTCGGTTTTGTGTCAGGCGCTGATATTGCTGCCGTAGCGACTCATTCTTCTGTTTTGATGCCATAATCAATCCCCCACATCATGGATTGCACCGCCCA
>CALXSV010000136.1 GCA_944391235.1 uncultured Clostridia bacterium
GTATAATCCTTCTAGCAAGATCTCAATTAAGGAAAAACTACCAAACATCTATCAACAGCCTTTATTGATAAAAAATCAAATGAAGACCGTCCAAGCGATTGACTTGCTAAAGTAGAAATATGTCCGAAAACTAAGGCACGGATAAGCATTTTCATGCAGCCTGAAAGTAAATTTTACATAGATTTTAAAAATTTTCCTTTGACTTTAAAGAGATTTGTGCGTAGAATTTACACATATTTGTCATAAGATATGCTATAATTATCGATGTATGCACAATAATAGAAAAATATGCGATTATCAGGTTATAAAAACGCGCACAGCTGAATAAAAAAACACACCAAACACTTAGGCGCTATAACAGGATAATCCGCTTCAAATAACAACAAGATAAACATAGTAAAAGAGAGGAAAAGGAATGGATATCTTTTCATTTATCACCTTATTTGGCGGCTTGGCTTTCTTCCTGTATGGTATGCACGTTATGTCCACAGGCTTAGAAAAAATGGCTGGCAGCAAACTAGAAGGCCTATTGAAAAAAATGACGGACAACCCCTTTAAAGGCCTTTTACTCGGAATCGGCATTACCATTGCCATCCAGTCTTCTTCAGCCATGACCGTTATGCTGGTAGGCCTGGTTAACTCAGGAATTATGCAGATAGGACAGACCATTGGCGTTATCATGGGATCGAATATCGGTACCACACTTACTGCGTGGATGCTCTCTTTAATTGGTCTGGAAAGCTCCAATGTATGGCTTAACCTTCTCAAGCCAGAAAATTTCTCCTTGATTTTTGCCCTAGTTGGAGTCATTCTTTTGATGATGTCCAAGAAAGCGCAAAAACGTGATATTGGAACCATTATGGTTGGCTTTGCGGTACTGATGTTCGGCATGAAATTGATGAGCGATGCGGTTAGCCCCTTAGCAGATATGCCGCAATTTTCCGCTTTGCTAACGGCATTCCAAAATCCTATCCTCGGCGTTCTGGTCGGCGCAGTATTTACCGGTATCATCCAGAGCTCCGCTGCATCCGTTGGTATTTTGCAGGCGCTGGCCTTGACCGGTAGCATCAGCTATGGCATGGCGATCCCCATTATTATGGGCCAAAACATCGGCACCTGCGTAACTGCGCTGATTTCCAGTATTGGCGTAAATCGAAACGCCAAAAAGGTTGCGATCATCCATATTTCCTTTAACCTGATCGGCACCATCGTCTGCCTGACCCTATATTATCTATTAGATGCTTTTATTCATTTTACCTTTACAGATGCGCCGATTGGTGCGGTGGGGATCGCTGCTGTACACAGCATATTCAATGTCTTTACAACGATTTTGCTTTTCCCCTTCTCTCATTACTTGGAAAAGATTTCCAATGCGGTATTGCGCGACAAACAAACGACCAAAAGCCAGGCCTACGAACTACTGGATACCCGCCTGCTCGCCACCCCATCCGTAGCGGTTATTGAATGTTATAATTTAACAGAAAAGATGGCGCTAATTGCGGATGAGGCCATTAAAAAGGCGGCCTCACTGTTTACAGACTACAAAGAGGAAACCATCAATGAGATATTGCAGGCCGAGGACCAGTTGGATTTATATGAGGATAAGATTGGTACCTTTATGGTCAAAATATCCAGCAATGGACTTTCTGACAAAGACAGCCAGACCAAATTCAAAGTACTGCACTGTATTGGTGACTTTGAAAGATTGGGCGACCATGCAGTAAATTTAATCAAGGTAGCGCAGGAAATCCATGATAAGGGAATTGAATTTTCGAATGAGGCCAAGGCAGAGCTCAATGTACTGGTAAAAGCGATCGACGAGATAATGGAGATTACGCTCGACTGCTATAAAAATGACGATTTGCGGCTAGCATCCAAAGTAGAGCCCTTTGAGCAGGTAATTGACGGTCTGATTAAAGAAATCAAATCTAAGCATGTAGAGCGCCTGGGTAAGGGAGACTGCACCATTGAAATGGGCTTTATTCTTTCGGACCTACTCACCAACTATGAGCGTATCTCCGATCACTGCTCGAATATAGCCGTTGCTGTAATTGAAACAAAGCATAACAGCTTTGGTACCCACGAATATCTCAACAGCATTAAAAACTTTAGCAATACGGAGTTCAATGAAACATTTAATGAATATGCCATTAAGTATTCCATTTGAACAAACAGCTTAAACTGAGTTCTAATAACAAACCCCTTTCCTGCAAAACAGGAAAGGGGTTTGTTATTAGAACTCAAATTTCTTGTGCACAAACATTTTTGATAATGTCAACCGCTTTCTTCAGTAAATCCATGGGTATGTTTAAGGCGGGCAGCAGGCGCATCTTACCATGTGCAGTCAGCACCAAAACGCCTTGCTCGCGACATTCTGCCACAACATCAGCCAATGGCCGCGCTGTTGTTACGCCAATCATCAGCCCCATACCTGTGACCTCGTTAATTCCCTTGCATCCGCTAAGCTCACGGAAGATATAAGCGGAACGCTCTTTTACGCCCTCCAGGAGTGATTCATCAATCCGATCCAAAATATCTATGGCACCAGCGCAGCTAAGCGGATTCCCACCAAAAGTGGATCCATGGTCGCCAGGCTCCAAAACAGTCTCCACCTTATCACCCAGCATGCACACGCCTAAAGGGAGACCGCCGCCTAGTCCTTTGGCTGTGCTCACAATATCCGGCTGAATATTGTACTGCATATAGGCATACAGAGAGCCTGTTCTGCCATTACCAGTCTGCACCTCGTCCACCAGCAAAAGGATATCCTGCTCCGCGGCCAGCTCAGCCAGCCCCTGTACAAAGGCATAATCTAATGGCAGGACGCCACCCTCGCCCTGCACGCATTCGAGTAGGATGGCAGCAACTTTATACTCGTCGACCAGCTTTTTTACCGACTGCAAGTCATTGGCATCGGCATAGAGAAAACCCGGGGTAAGCGGCAGAAAATGCTGATGAAAGGAATCCTGACCCGTAGCGGCCAAGGTGGTGATAGTACGGCCATGAAAACTGTTATGCAGGGTGATAATATGGTAATACTCTCCACCCTTTTTCTCTGCTGCATACTTTCTTGCCACCTTAATAGCACATTCATTGGCCTCAGCGCCGGAATTTCCAAAGAAAACCTTTTTCATGCCTGTGCGCTGGCACAGCTTTTCCGCCAAGCGTGCGCAGGGCGCTGCATAATAAAGATTAGAGGTATGCTGCACCTTATGCATCTGCGCATTCACAGCCTTTATCCAGGATGCATCGGCAACGCCAAAAATATTTACCGCAATACCAGTACCTAGATCAATATATTCTCGTCCCTGTTCATCATAGAGCAGGGAGCCATGTCCAGAAACGATTTCAATCGGAAAACGGGCATAAGTATGTGCAATATACTGTTCATCAAGCTGTTTGGTATCCATTTTTATCACTCCTCAATCACCAACTACCATAGTACCAGCCCCTTCATCCGTAAGGATTTCCATCAATATGGAATGCGGTACCCGACCATCCATAATAATTACCTTATTTACCCCGCGGCAGATGGCTTCGATACAACACTCCACCTTAGGAATCATACCGCCAGAAATTACACCTGTCTTAAAGAGATTTCTGGCCTCCTCAACTGTAATGTTGGAAATCAGTGTGGATGGATCGTCGGCATTGCGCAAAATACCCGCAACATCCGTCATCATAATCAGACGCTGTGCTTTTATCGCACCAGCAATCCAAGCTGCCGCAGTATCTGCATTAACATTGTAAACATGGCCATCCATATCGCAGCCAACAGTGGAGATAACCGGGATGTAGCCCTTTTCCAGCAAATCCACAACCGGCTTAATATTGATATTGGTAATCGCACCAACATAGCCTAATCGCGTATCCTTGGTATCAGCCTCTATGAGGTGCCCATCCAAACCGCAAATGCCAATGGCAGATCCGCCCTGCATTTCCAGCAAATGAACCAAGGATTTATTGACCTTACCAGCCAATACCATCTGCACAATATCAACCGTCTCTTTATCCGTAACACGCAGGCCATCCACAAAGAGCGATTGTTTTCCCACCCGGTGTAGCATATCGGTAATTTCCGGACCACCGCCATGCACCAAAACAATCTTAATGCCAATCAGAGACAGCAGCACAATATCTTCCATTACCTGCTGCTTGAGCTGTTTATCAATCATGGCATTACCGCCATATTTAATCACAACAATCCGGTCGCTATATTTCTGGATATACGGCAACGCTTGCGTTAATACCTCAGCGCGTTGTACATTGGTAAATTCAGTCGTCATTGCTCTGCCTTTCTATCAGGTTCGATAATCGCCATTTATTTTAACATAATCATAAGTCAAGTCACAACCCCACGCGGTTGCAGAAGATGTACCATCATGCAAAGATACAAGAATATCGATTTCTTTTTCAGAAAGTACCTGTTTTGCCAAATCCTCAGAAAAATCAATACCCGCTCCCTTCATACAAACCTCTACTTTACCCGCTGACGAGGAAAAGGCAACATCCACCTTACTAACATCTACATCTGCTCCACTGTATCCAATAGCGCATAAAACACGCCCCCAATTGGCATCTGCGCCAAACATGGCGGATTTTACCAGGGAAGAAGCAATAATACTTTTGGCAACAAGTTTCGCATCTGTAGCATCCTTGGCACCCTTTACCTGACATTGTAGCATTTTACTGGCACCCTCGCCATCTGCGGCAATTTTCTTGCATAAATCTACGGTCACACAATTCAACGCAGCCATGAAGGTGTCCAGAGCCGGGCCTGCCTGTTCAATCAGGGTATTACCAGCCATTCCGTTGGCTAAAACGGCAACCATATCGTTGGTGGAAGTATCCCCGTCAATGCTCACCATGTTAAAGCTACTTTGCACATCTATAGACAGAGCGTACTGCAACATGGCTGGTGAAATCGCCACATCTGTGGTTATAAAAACCAGCATAGTAGCCATATTGGGATGAATCATGCCCGAACCCTTGGCTATACCGCCGAGCATGCAGCGTTTCCCATCAAGCTCAAAGCTTACCGCCACCTCTTTCATCACCGTATCGGTAGTCATAATGGCTTCAGCCGCCTTGCTACCACCCGCTGTGCTTAGACCAGCTACCAGCTTAGGAATCCCACTGCGAAAAGGTGCGATGGACATTTGTTGGCCAATAACGCCAGTAGAAGCCACAATAACATCCTCAGGTGTAATCTTCAATTCATCGGCAACTAGCGTACAGGTTTGCTCGGCGATTTCTAGTCCATTGGCATTACAGGTATTCGCATTGCCACTATTACAGATAATAGACTGTGCAAATCCATCGCTAATATGCTCCTTTGTCACAAGCAAAGGCGCGCCCTTAACTAGATTCTGCGTATAAACAGCCGCGGCTGCAGCCCTTACCTGGCTATAAATCAAAGCCAAATCACTTTTTGTTTTATTTTTACGAATTCCACAGTATATACCGCTGGCAGTAAATCCCTGTGCAGCACATACGCCTCCGGAAACCTTTTCCATTTTTCTTTTCCCCCTACACATCCAGTCCTGTAGTGGGTGCAAGCCCCATTACAATATTCATACATTCAATCGCTGCGCCGGAAGCGCCTTTTCCCAGGTTGTCAAAGCGTGAAACCAGCAAGATGCGCTCTTCATTCCCATAAACTGCAATCTGCATACTGTCCTTACCGGAGAAAGCAGCAGCAGACAAAAAGCCATCCTCATCTATGCCTTCAGAAAACTGCACCAGCGGACCGGTATACAAACTACGAAACACAGCCTTGATATCCTCAATGCCTGCTCCATTTTGTAAATCCTCTTTAAACAGCGGAACTGTTACTTCCATCCCACTATAAAAATCTCCAACAATAGGACAAAAGGCTGGCGCCTGCGCCAGGCCGCAGACAGCTACCATTTCCTTTAAATGCTTATGTTGCTGGCTTAAACCATATTGACGAGGCGCATCATATAACATAGAACGGCCACTGTCCTGATAATCATGAATCATACTTTTTCCCCCACCACTATAGCCAGTGAGAGAGTGGCAACAAAGCCGTACAGAAGAAGCCAAGATCCCCGCCTCAATCAGAGGATAAACCAAGGAGATAAACCCACTGGCATGGCAGCCAGGAACGGCGATGCGTTTGGCATGGGAAATATGCTGATGATGCGCAGCCGAAAGCTCCGGAAAACCATAAACCCAGCCGGCACTGGTACGATGTGCAGTTGAGGTATCCAGTACAACCAAATCCGGATTGTCAATGTAGCTTACCGCTTCTCTGGAAGCATCATCCGGTAAGCAGAGAAAAGCAATATCACTACTATTTAGGGCGGCAGCACGCGCTACAGCATCCTTGCGCTGTTCGCCAGATAAAATAAGCAGATCAATATCCGCACGTTTCGAAAGCCTATCATATATACGCAGGCCGGTGGTACCAGCGCTACCATCAATAAATACTTTTTTATTCACCATATCTCCCAGTCCTGTCGTTTAGAATCACAATGCAATGTTTCTTTCCTGACAACAAATGGATAAAGCTTTAATATTCATCTATTATGCGCCATCTATGCAAAAAAGTCAA
Source organism: uncultured Clostridia bacterium (assembly GCA_944391235.1). Classification (GTDB taxonomy): domain Bacteria; phylum Bacillota; class Dehalobacteriia; order UBA4068; family UBA4068; genus CALXSV01. The sequence continues at coordinate 6,578 of CALXSV010000136.1, forward strand.
GAAAAAATCCCTATTATTCGAATAAATATCAATATTTTTTTATATGTTTCCACTGGATTTTATCAAAGACCTAGAAAAAACAGGAAAGGGTCAGCTAGCTGTCTACAAACAGTTCGATAGCTAAGTAACTTAGGCTTAGCCAAATATGTAAAATAAAACAGCAGCCTGAATAGAGTACGGCCGCTGTCCTATAGTCTATCAAAACCTTTTTTAATACATAAAAACTTATAAACGAATAGAGCTGCGTCCAGCAGAAGTAAGTAAGCTGGCCTGCGTAAATCCACAAACCTTGGCTATCTGTACCGCAGAGGCAAAATCATAGCACAAGGCAGCCTTGTCATGCACATCACCACAGAAAATAATGTTGCCCCCACCCTGATTTATTTTACGTAAAATCCATTCCGCTGGATAAGGACTGCTACAGTAACCCCGGAAAACAGCGCCAGTATTTACTTCAAAAAGACTGCCACTGGGCAGCAAGGCCTGTACAGCGGATGAGGCTGCATGGATATAGCGTGCATCCTGCGCATCAAACAGCTGTCCATCCTCATTGAATTTACTAACAAGGTCAAAATGCCCAATGATATCCGCACCGGTTTTATGCACAACATCTCCCACAAGCTGGTAGTAAGCAGCAAGTAAAGCATATATATCTCCAGCAAAATATTGCTCTGCCGCAGCGCATAAGGTAGCAGCACTTTCATCCACCGTCACATAGACATCGCCAACTTGAATATAGTGCACCGAACCAATAACATAATCATAATCATCCGTAGGTTGCTCAGAATAATAATCTTGCTCAACGCCACAAAGAATATGAATGTATTTGCCATATTTTTGCATTAAAGCGGCAATATCCGCACGGTATTGACGCGCGCCCTCTACGCTCATAGCATAACTGGTATCAAAACTGGTGGGCGAATGGCCGGAGAAGCCAATTGTATGCAAACCCTTATCAATGGCTGCGATTACGATTTCTTCCGGCCAGTCCTGTCCATCACAATACCGCGTATGAATATGAAAATCAGCCTTTATCATTGCCCGTCATCTTTTCCTGTTTCACTTTATGGTCAATTATGTGTCGTGAAGCGAGCTCTTTATGGACATCTTCCAGCGAGATACCCATTTCAATCATTAGGACCAGAATATGATAGGTTAAATCCGCAATTTCATAGATGGTTTCCTGCTTATCTCCAGCCTTAGCAGCAATAATAACCTCTGTGGACTCCTCCCCGACCTTTTTGAGGATTTTATCCAGGCCCTTTTCAAACAAATAGGTGGTATAAGAGCCCTCCTTTTTTTCCGTTTTGCGGCCTGCGATTAACTCGCTCAGCCCCTGCAACGAAAAAGGCTTCTGCACCTCACTGCCCCAGAGTATATCGTTAAAACAGGAATCCGTGCCCAAATGACAGGCAGGGCCATCTTTGCGCACCAATATTCGCAGAGCGTCCCGATCGCAATCCGCGGTAATGCTGATGATATGCTGGTAATTGCCGCTGGTTTCTCCCTTCAGCCACAGCTCTTGGCGGCTGCGGCTCCAAAAACAGGTCAGCCCCTTTTCCAGGGAAACAGCCAGACTTTCCTTATTCATATAGGCCAGCGTAAGCACCTCTCCGCTCTCCACGTCCACCACAACGGCCGGAATCAAACCCTTATCGTCAAATTTCAAGTCGTCTATCTTAATCATACCAACCTCGCTACTATATCATTTTTTGCCAACTGCTGCTTTAGATCCCGAATCTCGACCTCTCCATAATGGAAAATCGATGCGGCCAAGCCCGCATCCACCTGCGGCAGAGTCTGAAACAAATCAATAAAGTGCTGGATACAGCCCGCTCCACCAGACGCAATGACCGGCACCTGTACAACTGCGCAAACGGCTGCCAGCATTTCAAGGTCAAAGCCCTGCTTTACCCCATCCGTATCAATCGAGTTGAGGACAATCTCTCCGGCTCCGCGTGCCACACCACTACGTATCCATTCTATTGCATCCATACCCGTATCTTCACGGCCGCCCTTAGCAAAAACATGATAGCGGCCTGCAACCCGCTTGGCATCAACAGAGAGCACCACACACTGGTCTCCATAGCGATGGGCCGCCTCCTCGATTAATTGCGGATTGCGGATGGCGCCGGAATTTACACTCACCTTATCTGCACCACATTTCAAAACACGGTCAAAATCCTCTACAGTATTAATGCCACCGCCTACTGTTAGCGGAATAAAAATGGTTGAGGCCACCTCGCGCAGGATATCCGTAAATAAGGCACGGCCCTCCGCAGAGGCAGTAATATCATAAAAAACCAGTTCATCAGCACCGCTCTCCGAATACAATCTGGCCAAATCAACGGGATTTGAAACATCGCGCAGGCCCAAAAAATTGGTGCCTTTCACAACGCGGCCATCTCGTACATCCAGACAGGGAATAATACGTTTCGTAATCATTGGCTCACCTACTTAATTCAATTGCTTTGGTCAGGTCGATAGCTCCGGTATACCAGGCCTTGCCAATAATCGCCCCATATAAACCCAAGGCATGCAGAGCCTGGATATCATCCAGTGTGGAAACGCCGCCAGAAGCAATGATATCCAGCGTATACTTAGCGGACAACTCCCGGTATAACTCCCGATTGGTACCTTTCATCGCGCCATCCTTTGAGATATCCGTACAAATAATCGTACGCACGCCAATCTGCTGTAACTGCGCACAAAAAGCATCACAGCTGACAGAACTGGTTTCCGTCCAACCTTTAATCGCCACAAATCCGTCCCGACAATCCACACCCACGGCAATATGGTGGCCATATTTAGCTACCATATCACATAAAAAAGGCTGGTCATTCAAAGCAGCCGTACCGAGAATTACACGCTCCACGCCAGCGCTAAGATATTTCTCTACAACCGCTTCGCTGCGAATGCCGCCGCCGACCTGAACGCGCAGCCCACTTTGCGCTGCCACAGCAGCCACAATGTCATAATTGGGCGTAGTCCCCGTTTTAGCACCTTGCAAATCCACCATATGGATATATGAGGCACCAGCTGCACGAAAGGCATAGGCCACCTCCAATGGCCGCTCACTATAGACGGTCATCTGCTGATAATCGCCCTTATACAGGCGAACCGCCTTTTTATCATACAAATCAATCGCAGGAAATATGTTCATTCCAGCACTCCCTATTCTTATATCTCACAAAAGGCACGCAAAATATTCAACCCCACCGGGCCGCTTTTCTCCGGGTGGAACTGACAGCCCATTACATTGCCCGCAGCCACAGCTGCTGTTAGTTCTGCCCCATATTCAGCCGTAGCAATTACAGATTGATCGCAATCTGTGGCATAATAGCTGTGCACAAAATATACGCAGTCTCCTTCCTGAATATAGCGGAACAGGGGATGCGGTCGCTTAAGATGTAAAGCATTCCAGCCTATATGTGGTACCTTCAGGTCCGCTGGAATAGCCTTTCGCATATCCACAACAGATCCTTTGAGCAAAGCCAAGCCCTGATGCTCGCCGTACTCATAACTTTTTTCAAACAGCAGCTGCATGCCCAGGCATATCCCCAGAATGGGCTTACCTGCTGCCGCTGCTTCCAGCACCGCTGCATCCAGATTGGTCTGCCGCAATTTTGCCGCCGCATCTTCAAAGGCGCCGACACCCGGCAAAATGATTCGCTCTGCGGAGCGGATACGCTCTGCATCACCGGAAACAAGCACATCTTCCCCGATCATGGCAAAGGAACTGCGTAAGGAAAACAGGTTACCCACCCCGTAATCTATGATAGCAATCATTCTAATACTCCTTTGGTTGAGGGAATCTCATCACACCGCGCTTCATCTATTTTTACAGCCATAGCCAACGCCCGACCAAAAGCCTTGAACATAGCTTCTATAATATGGTGAGAGTTTTTGCCATCCAATTGACGAATATGCAAGGTAATTTCAGCCTTACGCACAAAACCAAGGAAGAACTCTTCCACCAGCTCCGTATCAAAGGTACCCACCTTTGCACAAGGAATCTCCGCCTGATAGCGCAGGCAACTGCGGCCGGAAAGATCCACCGCACAAAGCATAAGCGTTTCATCCATAGGAAGAATCATGCTGCCATAACGGCTAATACCACGTTTATCACCCAACGCCTCTTTGAATGCCAAGCCCAAGGCAATACCTATATCCTCTACGCTATGATGGTCGTCTACCTGCGTATCTCCACAGCAGCTTAGCTGCAAATCAAAGCCTGCATGGCGACACCATAAATCTAGCATATGATCCATAAAGCCTACGCCGGTATGAATATCGCAGCTACCACTCCCCTCCAAGGTGAGCTGTACAGCAATCTGTGTCTCTGCAGTATTTCTATTAATATCTGCTGTGCGCATATAAGTCTCCCTTCTTCGTCCTGCTACTGCCCATCCGAATCGTCAAGCAACTGTGAAACCGCCTGAAGCAGAATATCCATCTGCTCCTTTGTACCAATCGTAATACGAACAAAATCCGCAATACGCGCCGTCTTAAAATGGCGGACCAATATAGCCTTTTCCTTCAAACGCAAATACAGCGCCTCACCGCTCATACGCGGATGCCGGGCAAAAATAAAATTCGCAGAGGAGGGCAATACACAAAAGCCCATTTCCTCTAGCCGCCGAGTAGTGTAAGCCCGGTTCTCCATAATGCTGCGGCAATTGTCTTTATAATAGGCATCTGTGTCCATGGCCGCAATCCCAGCTGCCTGCGTCATCCGGTTCACATGATAAGGATCAACGGAGTACTTAATGGTGCTCAAATCGCCAACAAGCTGTGAGCTGGCAATTCCAAACCCCAGACGTGCGCCCGCCAAACTCCGTGACTTAGAAAAGGTTTGAGCAACCAGCAGATTATCGTATTTATGAATCAAGGGGACGCAGCTTTGCCCACCAAAATCAATATAAGCTTCATCAATCAGCACCACGTTATGTGGGTTGCTGCGTACAATCTCTTCAATTTGCCACACAGGCAGCAGAATTCCGGTAGGCGCATTGGGATTGGCAATCACAATATTTTCATGCAGTCCGCAGTAATCCCTATAATCCAGAGAAAAGTCCTCACGCAGTGGAATCACATGAGAGGGAATCTGATTTACAGCAGCATAAACCGAATAGAAGCCATAACTGATATCCGGATACGCAACTGGATGTTCAGCGTCGCCAAAGGCCATAAAGGCAAAATAGAGCAACTCATCGGAGCCATTAACTGGCAAAATGTTCGCAGCAGCAACACCGTACAAGGAAGCTGCCCGCTGACGAAGCAGCCTGCACTCCGGATCGCAGTACAGATTAAGCCGCCCCGCTTCCTCCCTTACCTTTTCCTCCACCAAAGGGGAAGGTGCAAATGGAGACTCATTGGTATTGAGTTTGGTATAGGCCATATCCTGGGGCTGCTCTCCTGGTGTATAAGCATGCAAATCAAGAAATTTTTTACTTAAAAATGTTCCCATTTCTACCCTCTCCCAGGCGAAGCGCTACGCTGCGCGCATGTGCACTAAGGCCTTCTTCCTCAGCAAAGCGTATAATTTTTGGTCCGGCGGCCTCCAGCGCAATTTCTGGATAGAAGACGTACTGCGTTTTCTTGGTAAAATCATCTACAGACAATGCGCTGGAAAAACGCGCGCTGCCACCTGTCGGCAGGGTGTGATTGGGGCCGGCAAAATAATCTCCAACCGCTTCCGGGCAGTTTTTACCCAGGAAAATGGAGCCGGCATTTTTAATGGAGGTAATATAGGACAAAGGATTATCCAAGCAGATTTCCACATGTTCCGGCGCAATTTGGTTGATCAAATCCACAGCCACATCCAGTGAATCGACAACAATAATTTTACCATTTTGCGCAATGGAAGCGCGTGCGATATCAGCACGAGGCAATTCAGGCAACTGGCTTTCAATTTCTGCGGCAACCTTTTCCGCAAAAGCTGCGCTATCTGTTACCAAAACAGCGCTGGCCTGTGCATCATGCTCAGCTTGTGACAGCAAATCTGCGGCTATATGGCGGGGATTGCAGGTATCATTCGCGACAACCAAAATCTCACTGGGGCCAGCGATCATATCAATCGCCACCTTACCAAAAACCTGTCTTTTGGCCTCCGCAACATAGGCGTTTCCCGGACCCACAATTTTATCGACCCGTGGAATGGATTCTGTGCCGTAAGCCAGGGCGGCTATGGCCTGCGCGCCACCCACCTTAAAGATACGATCCACACCAGCAATTTTGGCTGCAGCCAGAATTGCCGGTGCGATTTTGCCACCGTTGGCCGGTGTGACCATCACAATATTGGGGCAGCCAGCTAACTTAGCAGGAATACAATTCATCAGCACGGTAGAAGGATAAGCTGCCGTACCGCCAGGCACATACAAACCAACATTTTCAATCGGATTTAACACCTGACCGACAACCAGGGCATTTTGCTCACGAATATAAAAGCCCTGCCGTACCTGCTGTTGATGAAACTTTTCAATATTTTTGGCAGCATCACGCATGATGTTGATAAATTCCGTATCAACAGACGCATAGGCCGCATCGATTTCCTCTGCGCTGACCTCCAAATCCGTTAAGTCCGCATAGTCAAATTCACGGCAATAAGCGAACAAGGCTGCATCCTTATTCCGCCGAACATTATCAATGATTTCCGCTACGACAGCAGAGACATCATCTGTGGGCAGATTACGGTTCAGAATCGCATCTCGCTCCGCCGCATTATACTTCATAATCTTAATCATAGTCATTCCCTCACTTTATTGTTATCTGAGCCTGTAAAGCATCTCTAATCGCAGAGATCTCCGTGTGCTTAAACTTAAAACTCACCTTATTGGAAATTAAGCGTGCACTAATAGGAACGATTTGCTGTTTAGGCTCTAAATCATTTTCCTTAAGCGTTTTACCGGTTTCCACAATATCAACAATCACATCGGATAAACCCAGCAGAGGCGCTAATTCTATAGAGCCGTTGAGTTGGATCACATCAATATCGCGGCCCTGCTGCTCATAATAAGCTTTGGCAATATGAACAAATTTAGTAGCAACACGCAACGTTTTTTTCCCATCATCATAAAATTCTTTTTTGGCTGCTACGCACATATTGCATTTCCCAATATGCAAATCCAACAACTCATAAATTTCCGGGCGATATTCCAATAGAATATCCTTACCTGCCACACCGATATCCGCAGCACCTCGCTCCACATAAATGGCTACGTCAGACGGCTTGACCCAGAAATAGCGCACGCCCGCATCCTCGTTTTCAAACACCAGGCGGCGATTGTTTTCCCGAATTGCCGCGCAGGGATAACCAGCCAGCTCAAACATATCATATACCTGATCGCCCAGTCTTCCTTTGGGCAGGGCAACGTTAATCATTTGTTTCATAAACGCAGGCCTCCTTTCCCTGTAGCTTCAGCAAACGCCGGTATTTTAGCTTTGGAGTTACAGCGGGCAGTGCGGCAACAGATACACCTGTGCACTTTAACTGCCGCAGTACGGAAAGAACATCAGCCACATCATCCTCTTCCTCATAGAGGAGAATTGTATCTACATCATAGCTACCCTCTGCCATATAAAAGCGCTCCAGCACATTATGGTACACAGCAAAACCAATCGCGCCGTAGTGCTTGCCCATTTTTTGCATAAGTTTATCATACTGTCCGCCAGAAAGGACTTCCGTGGGCACACCGCTAATAAAGCCCTGAAAAAGCACACCTGTATAATAGCGCATATCATTAATAAGTGAAAAATCTATTCGGATGTGTTCCCCATAGCCCAGCGTATGCAGGCACTGACAAATCGCATGCAAATCACGAACAGCA